>JAPOHM010000069.1 GCA_029979405.1 Methanobacteriota archaeon | reverse complement strand
GGTCGGTCAATGGTGCAGAAACGAACGAGGTGTGGTGTGTACGATGAATCCGGAAGGACGAGATTGCCATATTATCGATGAGACGAGCAACCCCGCTGGAGCAAGTCCAAACAGTCCCGTTAACGTGGCACGCTCAGGGACAGGTAGGACGCATAGTTGAATGCAGTCACCGCAAGGGAACAGAAAGGGGCTTACTCCCTGCATCCTCCAACTAATCAATAATCGCATCAACCGGTTTCATGTTCGAATCAGTTAGAACAATTCCTTCTCCATAATCTATGAAGGAAGGCTCTCCAGTAATTTTAGACCTCGCTACCTTCTCAGCAGTCAAACAAGCAGGCAACACGAATTCGCTTGTGATAAAAGCAAATGCGATTAGTAGCATCATGAGTATGAAGAAATTAACTAATCCCGGGAAGGCAACGAAAAATCCTGCACCCAATCCAGCAACAGTTGTCGCCGTGGTTTCAAAAATAGTCTGCCCAGTCTTTTCTATAGAATGACTTATTCCAACTGCACTTTCTCCTTCCTCCTGGATTCTGTGCATGACGTGTATCGCATCATCAACTCCAATTCCAAAGACAATTGTTCCAATCATGGCAGTGAAGATATTTACATTCACATCTCCTGAACTCATCAGAAGTGGTTGCCAAACTATGATTGTAGCCACAGGTATCATGGTGATTATTCCCACTCTAACAGATTTGAAAACTATACACATTACTATCGTTAGAATGATCATAGTTAGAAGAGTTGTATAAGTCTGCGTATCATGAATACCTTCGTTGATATCTAAACTGACAGGTAGACCTCCTGTAAGAGGAGAAACACGAATTCCTCCCTCTTCGAGTGGCTCAGATAACATCAAGTCAATCTCATCTCTTAGCAGGCTTGCATTATCAAGATTCATGTATGGTTGAGAAACGTAAACCAATGCTTTGCTACCAATTTCGTTTGTAAGCATCCACTGCACCTCCTTGGACAAAGTATCGTATGCTACATTTACCATATCCTTTCGCAAATGTTCTCGTCCTTTCATATCAGGAGAAGTAGCATCTAATGCAATCCAAGCAGCGCACTCAGGCTCGTTCGATTCCCAACATTCATCGTGAAGTAGGTCCCAAAGGGAACCCTCATACAATGTGATGCCAGAATTTGGTTCAGTAATTGTCACGGGTATCGATTCCAAAAACGTGATCAGACTAGTTGTATTTGTGTAGGGAACAGCTTCTATTTGGTTTTCAAGCATGTCCATTGCGTCCAATACCTCGAGTGAACGAATTTTCATTTCTTGGTCATTTAGATGTTGTGATGCATCAAAAATGAATAAAGAGGTTTGACCCCCTGAGAAAGTGTTTGAATATTCAACCATAGCTTCCATCGATGGTATATTGTCTGGTGTTTGGTCACTCCCAGATATTGGCTTGTCCAATTGGTCAAGATTTGCAAATCCTGCTAATGTTATGCCTGCTGTTATCATTATTATGATAAGATATCCCTTTACTGGGAATCTGGCGATTGAGCCCCACATTGGAGGATTCGTCCGTTTGTTGAAACGTAAAATCCAGGTCAGGACTGGTACCAAAATCATCGAAAATACAAGTGTAGCCATAATTCCTGCAACCAATGTCATTCCCACTGAACGTATTGGTACAATCGATACAATACTTGGCATAATTAGCACTGAGAACCCGATGATTGTGGTAACTGCTGAAATAAGTACTGCAACACCCGTAGTCCGTGACATTTCCATTACACAAGAGCGGTAGAATTCAGGGTCCCACAAATCAGGCACCTCTGTAGGTTGTTGGCCTTTACGCCTTCTCCTTTCGTTTTCCTCAACTGCGGCATCAATCCGCTTTTTCCGCACTTCTTCAATTCGATTGACCATGTGAAGTGCGTAGTCTACTCCCAATCCAATTAGAATTGGGAAAGTAGCTATAATCATTGGAGTTAATGTCATTTCTAACAATACCGATGCACCAAAAGTTACAGCAAGTGCCATGACGATTGGAGTTCCAGAAATTACGACAACCTTCCAAGATCTGTGCAATAAAGTAACAACTAAAACAGTTAATGTCAATGAAATAGGCATCATGTCGAGTAAATCTAAGTAAATTGCATCCGAAACATCTTCCAAAATTTTCGACAGTCCCGTCTGGGTCATCGTCGTTGTACGATATTCTTGTGGCCGATTACTTTCAGAGATTATTTCATTCACGTGGCTAAAAAATTCCTTGTAATTTTCCCATTTCCCCGTTTGATCAATCTGGTTTTCAGATATCATTCCAACTAAAACTGCAGTCGTGTCCCATATCCCGTCACCGTTTGTGTCCTTTGCTAAGGCACCTAGCGATCCATTTGATTGGTTCACAATCTCATCAATTCTCTGTTGCTGATCTGGAATGGCATACAGCCCTCCATTTGGCCCCTGAGAAATTACATTACAATCAATTAGGTTCGCAGTTAACCTCTCACCTGTATTGTTGCACATTGCTTCGTTAAATCTTCCATCGCTCGAATTGATTTCTTTGATAATCTGAGATATTGAAATTATCCAGAGTACCCCATCTTGCTTTCCGTGGTCCTCTTTATTCCAGTCGATACCACTTTTCTTTAGACCAGGAGAGGTCGTTTCATCATCTCCTTCAATCCAAGAAATTTCATGCAAGATGTCAACATTGGTTATGTTATACTGTTCACCAAAAATCTCAGGTTCATACGCATTTGGTGTTTTGATGTAAATAAATCCAACATCTGTTGACCACTCTTCTCTTACTTCAATCAATAAATCTGTAGATTCTGCACCCTCTGGTAAAAATATTTCAACATCATCGACGATTTGGTCCTGAAAATTAGTGCCTATGTTTCCTAAGTAAGCTGAAAGAATAATCATTAGTACCAATGTGGTTTTTGGTTGCGTAAGAACTTGTGAATATACTGTGTCTAAACCGTTCTCAACCTTTTGTTTTACGTTACGTGAGTACTCAGAGAGTTGCTCACGTATGTCTCCCATGTTTACTTGGGTGTGCAATCAATCCATGAATGCTGTGCCTAAAAGATAGAATTTCAAGAAATTCCGAACTCTTTAATCAGTAAGTGACGAATAAAATTTCTAGCGGACTGTAGTACTAAACCGGTTGCCATAAGAGAGATTCCTAATACTCCAATCCAGATAGACGTCAATCCTGGTCCAACAATAGCATCTACAGAATCCGTAACACCATTGATTGCGTTAAAGGCCATAGCTGAACCTGCCGCAAATAAGCCTAAACCAGGCAGGCCAAGTACGAGAATTGGTTTCTTTTGGGAAAGAGAAATCATAGCCCATGCTAGTACAGCGAAGCCGTGAGAAATCGCAGTGAAGTTACTACCTTTAGGTACATCATATCGTATAACGGTTGGTACTTCTTTTATCCTTAGATTCTTCTCTGTCGCATCTTCCAGCATTTCTAATGAAAGTTCCATGCCATCTGAATCAAATCTAAGCCTATCGATCGCTTTTCTTGAAAATGCTCTAAAACCTGATTGAGTATCTGAAATATCCAAGTCACTGGATAGGTTTGAAGCAGCTGTAATGACCTTTATGCCCAATCTTCGATAAGCTGGCATCTCTTCGGTTTTACCTCCTTCTACAAATCTACTACCGATTACAAAATCAGCTTCCCCATCTATGATCGGTTGAATCATATCTGGAATGCTTTCGGGATTATGTTGCCCGTCGCTATCAAGAATTACTAAGATGTCAACCTCACTTTCCTTTGCCAGTTTGAACAGCGACTTCAGTGCTCCACCGTATCCTCTGTTTACTCTGTGTCTGTGAACAATTGCTCCGCAAGTTTCAGCGATTCTTGCACTTGAGTCTGATGACCCATCATCAACGCAAATCACCCTGTCAACAAAATCCTTTGTGATAGTTACAACGGTACCTATGGTCTCCTCTTCGTTGTACATTGGAAGTCCAGCTATGACGGATAAACCGCCATACTTGCCATTTTCCATGGTTCTTCCCGAGGCTGAGTCCATTATATGTGATTCGCCTGTAAAATATTACAGTAGATGGTTTTGGTAACAACAATAAATTGCGGTATTAATCATTAAGATGGTTGATTGCAGTAACAGATCTACTTCCATCAATTACACCATTTAGGGCGTTCAGGCTTACGATTAGTTGAACATAGGTTTGCCCATCACTTGTGACATATGTCGCACATTCTTCAAATGCAGAGGTGTTTATTGACAATTTAACAGCCCTTCCAGCATTAGATTTTCTTGCAAATCCAACTAAGGTGCTATTTTGTATTTCATTTTCTTGCTCGTTTGTTTGTTTTGTTTTGTTCATGTTTTTTCACTCCTGGAGCATAATTCGATTCCGCTGTGCTGCTCCAAACACAACGAACTGAATCCATTGTCAAGGGTGCTATAAGATTTTGAATAGGGGTGAATAAAAGTGAAATCTTGCAATCAAGTAGCAAGCAAGGAACTACTAGGACTTATAACAAAGATTCACGAGGGTATTTTATGCGAGTACTGGTGACAGGCGGTGCGGGTTTTATTGGTTCACATTTGGTTGACGAATTAATTAACGAAGGCCATGAAGTTGTTGTAATCGATAATTTATCGTCAGGTGTGTATGAATTTATCAAAGAGAATGTGGATTCAGGGAAGGTTATTTTCCACAATGCAGACCTGAAAAATTTGGATTCGATAAAGAATATCTTCAAAGGAGTTGAAATGGTTTATCACCTTGCAGCGAATCCAGATATCAGATTAGGAACTCGAATTACAGATACTGACCTTAAGGAGGGAACAATTGCGACTTACAACGTTTTGGAGTCAATGAGATTGGCCGATGTTACAAAAATAGCATTTGCTTCATCCTCTGTAGTTTATGGAGAGAATGCCCCAATGCCAACTCCAGAAAACCACGGCCCTTGCCTTCCAATCTCACTTTATGGTGCCTCAAAGCAAGCAGGTGAAGGTTTAATCGGAGCATGGGTTGGAACTTTTGGTTTCCAAGCCTGGATTTTTAGATTTGCCAATATAATAGGCGAAAGAGGAACCCACGGTGTGATTTTTGACTTTATCCATAAACTGAAGAAAGACCCAAAAAGATTGGAAGTACTAGGGAATGGTTTGCAAGAAAAATCATACATGGAGGTCAAAGATTGCGTGAAATCTATGTTATATGTAATCAATAATACAAACGAGAAAATGAACTTGTTTAATCTAGGTTCAAATGATACATGTAGCGTCAGAAAAATAGCTGAAATTGTAATTCGTGAGACAGGATGTCATTCGGCAGCAATCGAATATACCGGTGGTGACCGTGGCTGGGCAGGAGATATCCCAAAGGCAATGTTGTCAATCAACAAACTTGTAGAGTTAGGTTTCAGCGTTAACTATGATAGTGAAGACGCAGTGGCACACACTGCAAGGGAATTGATTTCTGAAATCATGGGGGAGTAAAATGATTCGAAGAGAATTAAATAACGAAGCAGGCGCAAGGTCTGACGGTTTGATGTTTGTATCGGTAATTTTCATTGCTACATTTACCTACATTGCATTCACAACTAACCCAGTATACACTGGAATCGGAGTAGGTGATAGAGCGCCTGAATTAACAGGTCAAGTTTACAACGGAAATACTTGGGAAACGTTTGATTTGCATTCATTTACAGATCCTAGCTGGGAAGATGGAGATGAGGATGGGACGTGGTTCATGGTAGAATTCATGGATACCAATTGTGGGGCTTGTCAAAAATCAGCTCCGGATATTGCTGCACAACAAAATAAGTGGCTAAATGGAGGAAGGTCAATGCCAACAAACACCTCAGTGCAATTCGTTGCAGTTGCATTTTCATTGAATCCTGGAGCAGATGGGTGGGAATACAGTCGCGATGAAATAACCGACTTCCGTGAGACTTATGACCATACATTTGGCTACATGGATGATTTAGATAACACAAATCGTGATGTGTGGGGTATTGATTACACTCCACAATATTACCTAATCGCACCTAATGGAATAATTCAGTTTGCTTCTCCTGAGGCAAGTGCTGGAGAAAATATCTGGGATTCGATGGAAATAAACATCCCAAGAGGTGATTAGAATGGTAGCAGGTCTCGAATGTTTTGATTTGACTTTGATGCCTCATATGATCCTAATATTAGCAGGTATTCTCTTTATGACTCCTGCAGGAGAAGGTATTGCTAAATCATTTGCAAATCGTTGGCCATCTTTAGAAACCGCTCAGGGAAGAAACCTTGCAGGTTTGATTTTGGTTGCGTTCGGTGGATTTACAGTATCAGCACACACACTATGGATGCACAACAAAGCGGCGGAAATGGGAGGAGGTTCCTTTTGTTCTGCAGGAAATGTATGTGATTGTGCAAGTGTAATAGGGAATGCTGAATGGAATACTGTGCCGTTTCTAGGTCTCCCTTGGGGTCTTCTTGGAATGCTCGCATTTGGTTTATTCTTGTGGTTAGCAATAACTATTGCAAGGGAACCAGGTGCAAACTGGGTTGTACAAAACATAAAAGTTGGAACTAACTTCGGAATCCTTGGATTATTCATCGTTCTATACCTCATGTATGCAGAATACGATATCGGTAAAATATGTCAGTTCTGTACTACAGCACACGTAGCCCACGTTGTAGTTACTATTGGATTCATACGTATGGCGAAGTCATTTGAATCTGGAGGTTGGAATGATGACTCAAAATCTGAAGAAGAAGTAGTTGCAAAAGAAAGAAGAAAGAGAGGAGGGTATGTCGCTCCAACTAAAAGGTCTGAAGAGGAATAATGATGGATGAAAACCGTCTTTGGATGATTTTTACAGCAATATGTATTGTTTCAATTGTTGGTTTAATGGAATATCAAGGTATGATCAATATTTTGGGAGAAGAGAATAATTCCAATTCACAACTTTACGATACTTCCGATGAAATGCACAGTCTTGGTGAGTCATGCTTAGAGGATCATAATGTAGCAATGCATTTTCATCCATATCTAACCATAATTATTGATGGAGAACAATTCGAGATTCCAAAAGATACTGGAATCGATACTGCAACATGTCCACAAGCTATGCACATGACTCACACACATGATGCCTCAGGGAAAATACATG
>JAPOHM010000214.1 GCA_029979405.1 Methanobacteriota archaeon | reverse complement strand
CGCCTGTAAAAAGTGAGGATGTCATGATTCTCATTGGTTCAACCGTACTTCTTACGCTGTTAGTACTTCAAGCATGGTCTACACCAATCGCAGTAAATTGCGATGGCGTAGAGTGCGAAACTTTCGAAATAAAGTATGATTTATCCGAGGGTGATACTTTCAGTCTAGAAGTAATAGAAGGAGAAATTAGGCCAACAGTTATTCTCCCAGATGGTTCTTCTGATTTTGATGATAATCAAAATGGAGACTGGGAATACAAAGCAAAATCCGATGGAGTACATACATTCCAAATTCTCGGTTTAGAAGATTCAAGCATTGATTACTCGGTTAGCCGAGGTATAATTTTTGATTACGGACTTTATCCACTTGGCGCACTAATTCTTGCGTTTGGGATTTTGAAGAGGATTACAAAAGAAGTTCAAGAAGAGGCATTAGAAGCGTTGTTAGAGGACTAGATCCAAGAAACATCTTCTCCGTCATCAATGATAGCGTCTCCTAATACGAGTTCACCTCTATAATTAAGGTCGAACTGTTCGTAAACTACCCCACGAAATTTCGGCCTACCTAGTAATTTCATGTGACTCAATATCTCTGTTTTTATTGAGTTGAAGTTTACTGATGGTATGTCATTGCGTTCTTCGATAAGTGATGATAGTTCAGAATTCAGTTTTCGATCAAGTTGATGGAAATTCATTTTTCCAATCTCGTCTAACGTACTAATCTCCTTCCCGTCAATTATCTTGTTTGATGCTCGCAAATTAATCCCAATTCCTAAAACAACTTTTGTTGAATTATGAGAGGATTTACCCTCCACAAGCACTCCACATAATTTTCTCTCATCGATTAGAATGTCGTTTGGCCACTTCAGTTTTAGATGCTCATTTTGTACTGATTTGATTACTGCCAAACCACCCGCTAATTGGAGAAGACCAGGGTTGACTTCCATGTCTTCTGCTACTATCCAAGACCCTGCATAGCATTCTTCTATAGAATTCCATTTTCTATTTCTACGGCCTTTACCAGATGTTTGCATAGGAGTTGATATGTGAGTTCCAACTCCAGATTTATCGAATAAATCATCGTTAGTCGAGCCAGTGCTTTGGATGAATATATTTTCAGCGGTTTCCCACGGTTTCCAGAGGCAATAAATAGTCAAGGATTCACCATCCTCAAACTTGATTGTGTCCCACCCTCTTACTGCAAAATTCTCGGTTGCTTCAACAGTTCCAGTCCTACCTAGTAGTAGCATCTTCCCGCTTGATGCAAGAAGGTTATTTTTGACAACTAGTGATGTGAATCTATTCTGTAATCCCTGTTCATCAGTATCGATTAGTCCTGCCTCTTCCATCGGGCCAAGTAATTCTTTCACCTCTTCGGCAGGGATGTAGGGGAGATTCCAGATAATTAAGTCGAACTTATCTTCAAACGGAAAATCATCGGGTCCAATCCCCCCTTCCTTGATGGTTCCAGTTTGCAAATTCTTAGCCATATTTCCTCTTGTTGCAGCTACAGCAAACGGATTTATGTCACAAGCATGAACATTCCAGCCAAGGGAGGATGCGAGAATGCTTAGAGCACCTGATCCACAACCAATCTCAAGGAATTTTCGACCTTTTCCAGCTCCCAATTGAGTTAGCCTATTTGCCATTAAGTCAGTATCTTCTCTAGGAGGATAAACGGTAGGGGGAATGGTCAATTCAATACACTGCTTTGAATTTGGCATCCATTCTAAGGTGCGAGGGGGTCTCTTTTGCCGATCAACCTCGGAGTGAGCATCTTCGGGAGTGAAAATTCCACGTTCTCTCGATGCCATTACAAGGTTCTAAGAGAGCATGATTTATCCTTCTTGTTGTGGAAGGTGTCATGCGAGTTTGACTTACCTTCAACGCAATTGCTCGTTTTTCGCAAATCTTGTTCCGAAGACTTTATGAGTTAAGGCACAAAAAAATATTTTGAAGGGTCATTCATTGGAATACATCCCTGTCCTGCTTTAAGCTGCTAAATTTGGTGGCAAAGGATTTAAAAACCCCATACAGGTCGGCCAAGAAGCCCAACACATACATTTGGGCCTGTAGCTTAGTCAGGTAGAGCGTCCGGCTTTTAACCGGACGGTCGCGGGTTCGAACCCCGTCAGGCCCGCCTGACAAGATACCGGCCTAGTGTAAAAGGGCTGAGCGGGGTGTGTTTTTTTGGTAGTAAAGTCGGCAACTAAGAAGCGTTTGATGGAAATGGGCATAGCAGAAGAATATGCTCACAAACTTGCAACGGATCGTAACATGACAGATATCAAGGCCATGCCGGCCGATGAAATCGCGTCAGTTCTCGGTGTCTCAAAAGATG
>JAPOHM010000076.1 GCA_029979405.1 Methanobacteriota archaeon | reverse complement strand
GCTTTTGTTATTTCATCTGGCACTAAGTCTGCGTTGCACTTAGCACACTTCATTCCGATTACGCCCATTCCACATGATGCACAAGAGTACTGAATCATGCCCTACCGAATGGACTTCGGTGTATATCGCTTTCGATATTTTTGATTTCAAGCAACATCGAATCTGTCTGCATTCATGACTTTGTTCCAAGCGGAAATAAAGTCTGAAACAAACTTGTCTTTGTTGTCATCTTGAGCATATACTTCAGCGATTGCACGTAGTTGAGAATTGCTACCGAAGACCAAATCATATCTGCTTGCAGAGCGAACTACCTCTCCAGTTGCTTTGTCATGTGCATTGTATGAGTTGCTTCCAGTAGGAGTCCACTTGACACCCATATCGAATAGAGTATTGAACCAGTCTGCGGACAAGTTTGAACCATCTGTGAACAATCCTCTATCATCTGATGAGACTCCAAGTGACCTCATTCCACCAACCAATACGGTCATTTCAGGAGCGGTTAGGCCCAATAGTTGCGCTTTGTCGAGCATCATTTCTTCTGGGGTTACTGCGTAGTTCTTCAGCAAGAAGTTTCTGAACCCACAGGAAACTGGTTCAAGAACTGCAAATGATGCAACATCGGTTTGTTCTTGACTTGCATCTCCTCTACCTGGAGTAAATGGTACTTCAACTCCGGATGCCATCTCAATTCCTGCGTTTCCAGCAAGGACGATTGTATCTGCAACGCTTGCACCGTGTGCTTCAGCAAGAGGGGTAAGCACAGAAAGAACTCTTGAGAGTTGGTCCGGCTTGTTTGCTTCCCAATCCTTTTGCGGTGATAGTCTAATTCTTGCTCCGTTAGCACCGCCTCTGTTGTCAGATCCACGGAATGTAGAAGCGCTTGCCCATGCGGTTTCAACCATTTCAGATACAGTCAGGCCACTTCCCTTGATTGCTTCTTTTAGAGCTGCAACATCATATGATGTGTTACCTGTTGGAACTGGGTCCTGCCAGATTAAGTCTTCATCGGGAACATCTGGACCTAGGTATCTAGCCTTTGGACCCATGTCTCTGTGAAGTAGTTTGAACCAAGCTCTTGCGAATGCGTCACCAAATTCATCCGGATTCTCGTGGAATCTCTTAGAAATAGCTCGGTATGCAGGGTCGCGAATCATTGCCATGTCAGCAGTGGTCATCATAGTTGGTACCTTCATTGAAGCGTCTTCTGCGTCAGGTGCCATGTCTTCTTCGTCTGGGTTTTCTGGGGTCCACTGATGTGCACCTGCTGGGCTCTTTGTCAAGACCCAGTTATCTTCGTACTTGAATAACAGGTCGAAGTATCCGTTGTCCCACTGGGTTGGGTTTGCAGTCCATGCACCTTCGATACCGCTTGTGATTGCATCTCTTCCCTTTCCAGATCCGTGTGTACTAATCCAACCGAATCCTTGGTGTTCGATGTCTGCACCTTCTGGTTCAGCTCCGACAAGACCAGCATCGCCTGCACCATGTGCCTTACCGAATGTGTGTCCGCCTGCAGTAAGTGCAACAGTCTCTTCATCGTTCATTGCCATTCTTGCAAAGGTTTCTCTGATGTCCTGTGCAGAAAGAAGTGGGTCTGGGTTTGAATTTGGCCCTTCTGGGTTAACGTAAATCAATCCCATTTGAACTGCTGCGAGTGGGTTTTCCAAGTCTTGGCGAGTGTCGCCATATCTATTGTCTCCGAGCCATTCATCTTCAGCACCCCAGTAGATGTCTTCCTCTGGGTGCCAAATATCTGGTCTTCCTCCACCGAATCCGAATACAGGTCCACCCATTGATTCGATAGCTACAATTCCGGTTAGTACTAGTAAATCAGCCCAACTGATTTTGTTTCCATACTTCTGCTTGATTGGCCACAAGAGTCTTCTTGCCTTGTCGAGATTGCCGTTGTCAGGCCAGCTGTTTAGCGGTGCGAATCTCTGCGCTCCAGTTCCTGCTCCACCACGACCGTCTCCTATTCTGTAGGTTCCTGCAGCGTGCCAGGTCATTCTAATGAAGAATGGACCATAGTGGCCGTAATCCGCAGGCCACCAATCTTGACTGTCAGTCATCAATGCGTGTAAATCCTTTTTCAATTCAGCATAGTTCATTGAATTGAAAGCATCCTTGTAAACGAAATTTGAATCCATAGGATTGGATTTCGTATCGTGTTGATGCAGGATTGCCAAATTCAGATTTTTTGGCCACCAGTCCATATTTTTCTGTCCGCCACCGCTCGTGCTTACTGCCCCGTGCATTACAGGACATTTTCCGTCATCGCCCATTCCATTCATACGCGTCATTCCCACCTGAGACAACTCACATATGAACTATAGTATCTATCTGTTTAGGGGATATAGATAGAAGGTGTTCTTTTGATTGTTATAAAACCGGTTGACGATGAGACATGGGATAAAATAATAGGGCAAAAACTATCATTAATCATCTTTGAGAAATCAAACTGTGAAAATTGCAAAAAATTGGAAAATGACATACTTTCAGACGAGGGTGATTTACCTTTTAGCATTGCAAAGTTAAGTCTTGATACTAAGGGCTCATCGAAAATAAAAATGCAGAATCCTTGGATTTCGTCAATAGATTTGCTTCCATTTTGCGTACTATACAGATCTGGAGAATTAATTGATTCTTGGTCAGGTTACGATCTTAATTCCATAAAGATAAGAGTAAAACAACACCTTTAACATTCAAAATAACAATACGGACATCTATACTCGACCAAACATGCAGACTATATTGCTATCAGCCTTTTTTGCAGGCTTGGTAGCGGTCTTAGTCACCGTTGCTATCGAAAAATGGGGAGGCATTATTGGGGGGGTGTTGGGGACAATTCCTACAACGATAATACCAGCTACGATTGGGATATATCTTGAAGCGGGATCTGATGACCTTGCTACAAGTATGTCATTGGTATCCTTTGGTATGTTACTAAACGCTCTTTTCATCGGAGCCTGGATTTTTTATCCTTCCAAAAAACAAAATGTTTCAGTAATTGAAATGGTATTAGTATCTCTTACTTTTTGGCTAATTGCTGCAGTTATACTTACAATCTTCATCGAATCTCTAATTATCCAAACATCTGAAATTATTGTTAGCCTTATTGGACTAATTCTTCTCTTAGTTCTGGGGATATGGATGACATACAAACCGAGGTCAGCCCCTAAGGGTAAGAACAAGGTAAGCAAAAATGTCCTCATAATAAGGGGATTAATGGCCGCTTTAGCAATTGGTTTAGCAGTTCAATTGTCCAGCATAGGCCAACCGTTGATAGCAGGTCTTGCCTCAGTTTTCCCAGCAATATTCCTGACAACTATGGCAGCACTCTGGATTTCTCAGGGCCCAGAGGTTCCATCCGGAGCGGCTGGACCAATGATGCTTGGAGGAGCGTCAGTAGCTGTTTATTCTCTGATTGCTCCTTGGGCTCTACCAGAATTTGGAATAGTTATTGGAACGGTAATTTGTTGGGTATGTAGCGTGATGTCGATATCTCTTCCAGCTTATTGGTGGTTGTCAACTCGTTCCTCTGATAGTCAGTAATATGTCAATCAGATAATTCCATTTATTCAATATAAAGAGAACAAATTTATGCCACATTGGAAAAGGGTTTAATCTTACAATCTAAGCAATGTTTTTGTGGAGAAGTTCTGGGAAGATGACGACTTCGAATCGAAGTTGAAGGAAGGTATTCTTTCAAAAAAAAGATTCAAGATTCTATACAGAATCCTCCTCTTTGCTTCTGGAACCCTTTTCTTCCTCGTAGGGTGGCTAACGTGGAATATACCTCTTGAATCTGAAGATGGAACACACAACAGTTTGTTTGTTAAAATGAATGAAATAGTAGGTTATGATTTGGGCTGGCCATTATTCCTCAGTGGCTTGTTTATGCAGTTTATTATTGCACCCTGGTTTGTATTTTCTAGTATTTCTAATACAGGTCGACTTTCTCTGTTGGTACCAAAAGAGATACGAGAATACCTTGCTCTGAAAAGTGAAATCAAGGGTAAAAATGCGCGCAAAGAAATTGAAAATCTTTACTGGGAGGCATTGAACGACCCTAGTCATCGTTACCACAAAGAAATTATCAGATATAAGTGGATGGATAAAATTCGTTGGAAGCACCGCCCAGAAGATTTCTTTGGGCATGCAAAATACACAAAAGAGACGGGAGAGGTAACCCTTGGGCCTGTCGTTCCAAAAACATCCGATGCTTACCGTAACTCCAATGTTACATTCGATGAAAATGATAACGTAAATGGAATCGCTAACCCTGCCATACACCCTCTTCGGCGAATAATTTCGTTTACTCTTATCATTTTTCTTATTACCTCTACTGAGTTGGTGAACCGGTTTATGATAGGCCTAATTAGTTTAGATTTCTCATCATTTATTGCAACCTCACCATTCATATTTCCTGTGGCTTATTGGACTGGGCGACGTTACATAAAACAAAATACCGATTTGTTGGCTAATCTCGAAAAAAAGCCAGAGGAATTAAGCGTTGAAGCCATTGAGGAAAGACTGAACATTTTGCGTGACAAATATGTTTCGATTCGTGAACATGAAGAAGAGCAGAAGGCTATTGAAACCAGAAACTTAAGACGTGATGAAGCTCCTAAAAGCAACTTATCCAATACTACTGCGATTATTATTATGGTTTCAATTGCTACATTATGGGTAGGACTTGATTCAAATCCGCTCGATTTCACATTGACCTTTGGGTTTTCGTTTTTGGCTATTAGTTTGTTAGTAGCCAAACATTTCAGGTTAGCCCAATTTGCCCTCAGTTTCAAAGGATATCGCCTCACTCAGGATTATCTCTATCTCCTAGATGGCATTTGCAGTAAAAAATTGAAGCGAAATGATATCCCAGAGCACTCCTGTATACGAATTGTTGACTTATATCCCACTAATACTGTGAAGTACCACCGTGGCCCAAACGTTTGCCTTCACCTCATCCGTCTGCTTAGAGAAGAACCCCATGTTTTTGCTAGAATGGGCCAACAAATGATCAAACCCGGTTATATGCTAAACGGCTATGAGATGACTTTTTTTGATGGGTTAGGCCCACGCAACGAGGGTGTAGAATGCTGGGTTGAAGACATAAAAATTCGATTCGAATTCAAAACTAAAGCAGAGCAACGCGAGTTTGCAGAGAAGCTTGCTAATGAACTATCCCTACCCATTCGCGAGCATTGGAGATGGAGTGATGATAAGAAGTCAAACCTGTTTTGGCTTGGTTCTGACTTTAAGTCCATCAAAAAGAAATTGAAGTAATAACGAAACAATTAGACAAAGTGCAATAAGGTGTTTCTCAACTTGAACAAGAAAGCATTGAACAACCGACTCTATTCCTTGCCCACTCAGGCCTTTTCTTGAACCACTTATCCTCAAAATCCTCTTGTTCTGAATAAGGCATTTTCAATAACTCATACAATTCCTCAGCGACGGAGTAGTCATCATTTTCGGCCGCATCAATCGCTAACTGAGCCATCCAATTCCGTAGCACATATTTTGGATTATTCTTTATCATCGCCTCCCTATCCGGTCTCCCTTTAATTCGGTCCCACCATTTTTGGAGCCAGATTCCCCACTCAGATTTAGGAATTGAATTTTGGTCGTAAAAAGCGGGAGATAGATGTCCGATATTTGGCTCTGTAATTGAACAAAGTAGCCTGAAAAATATCGTCATGTCAGTTTCAACAAGTTGAAGATTTGATTTTAATTCTTCTATTAATTCAGAATCTTCTTCTCTAAAAACATCGAGTCCAAGTTTACTTGCCCACATCGAATTATTCTGTTGTTCGAATGATTTGTAGTAAATTTCGAGACATTCATACAGGCGTTCAGGCTCTTCGATTAGTGGACTAATAGCCTCCAAGAGACGAGCGATATTCCAGGCTCCAATTTTTGCTTGGTTTCCATATCTGTATCTCCTTCTTTGGGCGTCTGTAGTATTAGGTGTCCAGTCTGGATTGAAATCTTCAATCCAGCCATATGGGCCATAGTCAATAGTCTGACTATGAATCGACATATTATCTGTATTCATCACTCCGTGGACAAACCCAACACGCATCCAGTGTGCAATCATTATTGCCGTTTCTTCGCAAATTTCTTTCAGCCATTCGATTAATGATTCATCATTTTCTGTTGAATGAGAAGGAAAGTGATGTTTAATGGTATACTCGACCAGAGAGAGAAGAGTTTCCTTATCGCCATTTAATGCATGAATTTGAAACGATCCAAAGCGTATGAATGACGGCGCAATGCGACAGACAATTGCACCCGGTTCTGGAGCAGGATTCCCGTTATACATGATGTCTCTAATGACTTCCTCACCAGTTGTAACCAAAGATAGTGCGCGAGTTGTAGGAATCCCAAGGTGATGCATTGCTTCGCTACAAAGAAACTCACGGATAGAGGAGCGAAGAACAGCTTTGCCATCTGCGAATCTGGAATAAGGAGTAATTCCAGGCCCCTTAAGTTGTACATCAAAAATTCCGTTTTTAGTTTGGAGCTCTCCCAAAGTTATCGCCCTCCCATCACCAAGTTGATTTGCCCAATTTCCAAATTGATGTCCACCATACCTTTGTGCGTAAGGCTCCATACCTTCGATTACTTCGTTACCACCAAGTATAGATGCATCACCTTCGCTTATTGCTAATTCTGTAGCGATTTCTTCTGACCAAAGTCTTAGAATTGGTTTGGGTACCTTTGTTGGATTTACTTTTGACCAACATGCATTAGGAACTTGTC
>JAPOHM010000019.1 GCA_029979405.1 Methanobacteriota archaeon | reverse complement strand
AGCATCAAGAAGCATCTTCGATAGGTGTTTTGAAGCACCAAAGGATGGAGTTTCATGATGCCTCAGTTTGCCGGAAACAATGTTTACTCTTCCGGGGAATGCGGCAACTTCAGAAAGAGATTTTGCGGTTTCCAGACAGCATGCGAGATTCATTCCGACTGCTGGTATCATAGAGCTCAGTTTTTGCACATCTATTCTCGATATTGCCCATTCCAACCTTTTGATTAAGGCTGTTTGTTCTTGGTCTGAGTCTAAGTCTGTGCCACTAAGTGATTTATCAAATCGTAGTACTTGGCCAGGTGCGAATGCGATTTCCATAACAAATCTCGTTCGACTTGGTTTCGAATTTGGTCCCAATTGTTTGAGGGCCATAGATATCTCATGGGCCCAACCATCAATGGTGGATTCATCTGAGGTGCCTGCCATTTTCGGTAAATCTCTGTGAGCCATCCGAGATACAGTTGATTGAGTGGTCCCTAAAATGTCTGCTATTTCCGCCTGAGACCAGTCTGAAGACCGTAAATTTCGAGCCAGTTGCATATGTAGTCGTTCGAGCCACACGGCCCCATCCTGTCCTAACATATTTGTTCGTAGTGGATAAAGTTATTCAATCTTCTTAATGAAAAATGCATTATGCATAGATATTCGAGAAAATCCGTCAAAAGTTGACTTTTCTGTAAATTGTCTAAAAGGCACACTGCGCGTAATGTGTTTGTTTAGAAAAAACCGTATCAAAAAAACAAGTCCTACAATTAGCCAATAGGATCTGGTAAGTGTGCTAAATTTCGGATTAGCATTTGGTGAAATTATAAGTTTATGCGAATTCCATTATAAAAAATGCAAAATAAATAAACCGATGATGCAACGTCTGTATTTGGATAAATTTGATTATTTTCTCGGTCAAAATCGATGAAAATTTGAATAATAATCGAACAAAATTTTACTGTGGATTGAAAAATCTATTTTGCACTTACAGCAGTATATTACTAAACCCGCCTGTAGTTCCCTATGTTTGAGGGGAAATATGGATACCGATGAGTTTGTCCAATCCGTCGTCAAGCAGATTACGGATTATGTAAGTGGTTCTGATTTACTTATTGATTCGATACCACACGATAGTTTGCAAAAAATAACTGATTTGGCTCTACCCCTTGAAGGAATGGGCTATGAGACAATTATCAACGACATTAGCCATTTTTTACGATATAGTGTTCATACAGACAATCCTGGATTCATGAATCCTTTGTGGGGAGGTTTGAATTTTACCGCATTCATAGGTGAAGTAATCGCAACAATGACGAATAATTCGATGTATACCTATGAATTATCGCCCGTAGCAACTTTGATTGAACGTTCTTTAATCACTCGAATGTGTGAAATGGTTGGCTTTTCAGACGGTAATGGAACCCTAACAACTGGAGGCTCCAATGGTAATATGATCGGAATGCTGTGTGCGAGGCACAAAGCAAACCCAATGGGTATGAGAACAGGATATGATTCGAGAGATTTGGTTTGTTTTGTATCTGCTGAATCTCATTATTCAGTGCGAATGTCTGCTACAGTTTTAGGAATAGGTCTTGACAACCTAATTTCTGTACCGTGTGATGAAAACGGAAAAATGCGACCCGAGAAACTGGTCGAAGAAATAAAATTTGCAAAATCTAATGGCCAAACACCCTTCTGTGTAATTGCGACATCTGGAACAACGGTAAGGGGTTCATTTGACCCACTAATTCCGATTTCAGAAATTTGTGATGAATTTGGATTATGGTTGCATGTGGACGCGGCTTGGGGTGGTAGTTGTCTCTTCAGTGCTAAATACAGACACTTGATGGACGGTATTGAAAGAGCAGATTCTCTTTGTTGGGATGCTCATAAAATGATGGGTATACCTCTTGTTTGTTCAGCATTCCTTGTAAAAGATAATTCCATTCTGCCTAAAATCTACAGCTTCACAGAAACCGCTCATTACCTTTTCAAAAAGGAATCTAGAGAGACTGATTTGGGTCGCCTATCTCTACAATGTGGCAGAAGAAATGATGGATTGAAGTTGTTTTTGGCTTGGAGAGAAAAAGGAGATGCTGGGTGGTCAAGGTTAGTAGAGTCATACATGGAACTCGCTTATTACTTGGAAAATGCGGTTAAATCAACCGATAAATTAGAATTGGTATGTAATCGAGAATGGACAAATGTATGTTTGCGCTACATCTCCGCTGAACATGATGTAAATGAACTAAATTTGCAAATCAGGGAACAATTGAAAATCAATGGAAATTACATGGTTTCAAGATCTGTTGTTGATGAAAAAATCATACTGAGGCCAGTCATTGCAAATCATTCGATTACAAAGCAAAGTCTTGATGGATTAGTATCTGAAATTGTTCGGATTGGGGATGAAATAACTTTAGGTATTCCTCAAAAGAAGTGAACAGCCCTCAAGCAAGAAGTAATAAGTCAACTCAACAAGGAAAATGTATGGAACCTCAAAAACCAGATTGGTGGGATTCTGCAGTTGAGTTCTTGTCAAATGATGAAATTCTTGGTCCAGTCATACCCATGTATCCTGAAGAATGTTTGAAAGGGAGAGGGGATATTTTCTACACTTTCGTTAGAAGTATAGTCGGTCAACAAATTTCTGTGATTGCTGCAGATGCCATATGGGAGAGGTTAACTGCCAAGATAGGTGAAATAACTCCAGAAAACATTCTAAAATTTTCTCAGGAAGAAATCGCTTCTTGCGGGCTGACGAGGCCAAAAGCGAGTTACATAATCGGCGTTGCTCAGGAAGCAGATGATTTCCTAGAACAAAATTTTGAATCCATGACAGATATAGAATTATTCAATCACTTGACAAAGTTCCGAGGTATAGGACCATGGACTGCAGAAATGTTGATGATTTTCACATTTTTGCGACAAGACATTTTCAGTCCTGGAGACGTTGGATTATTGAATGCGGTTAGAAAATTAGTTCCCGAATTGCAGAGTAAAGATGAGATTGCCAAATTTGCTGAAAGGTGGTCACCATTTAGGACAGCAGCGAGTTGGTATCTATGGAGGACTCTAGACCCTGTGCCTGTGGAGTATTGATTATCCAATAGTGAGCCTTTAATGCCGAGTTCTATTGCGTTAATGTATGGGTGAATCACCACCGGTAAGAACTGCATTATACGATGAACACGTTGCTCTAAATGCAAATGTTGTAGATTTTCACGGCTTCGAATTACCTATTTGGTATACAAACATTACAGAAGAACACATTGCATGCAGAACGGAAGCAGGTTTGTTTGATGTATCTCATATGGGCTCATTTAGATTTACTGGGAATGGTGTATTGTCCTGGTTTGAATCCATTGCTACTCAAAAGTGTACGGCAATATCGCCAGGTAGATGCGCTTACACCCACTTTTTAGACCACGACGGACTACTGATTGATGACATGATTTTTGCGGTTGTTTCTGAAACAGAAATTTTAGGTGTTCCCAATGCAAGCATGATTCCAGTAATGTGGAAATGGTTCAATTCTCTTTTGCCGGAAGACGGCTCGATAACTATTGAAGACTTATCTCCTCAAACAAGTATTATTGCTTTACAAGGTCCTACTTCTAAACAGATTTGTTCTGATGTATTAGGTGTTGACAATCATGTTGCTCGATTCAAGTGGGCGGAGATCAAGGAAAATGAGTTAGGGGTATCCGGCTGGATTCAGGGTACAGGTTACACTGGGGAGGCGGGTTATGAAATTTTTATTCCAAATTCCGATGCTCCAAAATTATGGAGAAAATTGGTTGAAAATGGCGCCACTCCCGTAGGACTGGGGGCTCGTGATACTTTGCGATTAGAGAAAGGATTCCTTTTGTCAGGGGTTGATTTTGCAAATCCTGATTTAGATGATAACCAATTTTTACACAGGGATTCATGGGAAACAAATGTACCATTTGGGCTGGATACAGAGCATGAGTTCATCGGTAAATCAAGAGTTATGTCGCACTCTGATAAGGATGAGAAGTGGTGGGGGATAATTCAATTAGAAAAAGGCCCACTTCCCCGTGGTGGTAAGGAAGTTGAAGACCTAAACGGAAATTTGATTGGAATGTTAACGAGCGGTGCCCCTGCTCCATCACTCGACAGAGCCGGTATAGGCATGGGCTACATAAGTGCTGTAAGCCCGGGCGATGAGGTTGTAATTGTAGCATCTCCTAAGAAAAAACTTAGGGCGAAAATAGTACGACCTCCCTTCATTTGATAATAAAAAAGGCGTTGACTTGATGAGGGTGAATCTCTTCGCCTAACCATGCGAAGACTGATTGCTGGCGTTTTAGTAATTATTTTCATTGTTTCAACATTACCATCATTTGATGCAGATGTAAAGATTGTTGAACAAGAAACCATCGTCCTCGAGAACCGATTAATCGATGAAAGTGACATGACATTAGAACAATCTGAGGCATTGAAATCTCTCGCAATGGGCCGAAATGCAAATTCTAATTGGTCTGCTACCGGTGGGTCGATGCAACAAGATGAAATCTATGAAATGGTCTTCGACCACAACGGAGATATCATTGTTTGTGGTTCAATCTACCAAGTTTCACAATTCGGCTCAATAGACGTACAAACTCAAGGAGAAGGAGACATACTAATTGCGAAGTTGTCTTCTTCAGGCAATTGGGAATGGGCAGTTTCAGCTGGAACTGCAATCTATTACGATGAATGCAGAGGAGTAGATGTAGATTCATACGGGAATGTCTATGCTACTGGCTACATCAGAGGAGATGTCCAATTCGGCAATACACCTCAGGTCAATACAACTGGTTTTGACGGATATATCGCAAGAGTTAATGCAACCACTGGAGAATTCGACAGAGCATTCCGTTTTGGTGGATTCGATGTTGACGTGGGTTGGGATTTGGCAATTGACAAACATGACAATTTTTACGTAACTGGTTTCTATCAAAACATAACTGAGTTTGATGCTGTACAATTAAATTCAGGAAACCCATCAGATGATGCAAAATTCTACATAGCGTATTACAATACCACTTCATTAGGTTGGGAATGGGCTGAGGGTTCGTTGGGCACTGGTGATGCAGTACCATACCAAATCGTAGTCGACCATAATACAAACCATGCTTATGTTGCTGGCTATAACACAGGGATGGAAAGCTGGGGGAATTACAGTTTTACCTCTAACCCCGCCTCAACATATGCTGGGTTCTTACTAAAATACGCTGATAACGGCACCTTGGAGTGGGGGCGTACCATCTCTGGAAACGGTTGCTTCGGCTCAAGTTGTGGCGTATATTTCAACAACATTGTCTTAGACCCAACGGGTGGATTAATCGTTGGTGGTAACTTCTATCAAACATACAAGAAAACAACTAACACCGCTGTATCTTCCCAAGGAAGTTGGGACGTATTGATTGCAAAATATGACCTAAATGGTACTCAACAATGGACATACCATGCAGGTGGCCAAGAAGATGACAGATTGCAAGCCCTATCAGTTAACCAAAAAGGACAGGTGCAATTTGGTGGTCGTCACGGATTTGACATGAAATTCGACACATACACTTTGGTGAGAAACAACTCAATCGCACTGAAATATGACGGTTTTATTGCTCAGGTTGACCATAAGGCAGACTTCCAATGGGCTCTATCAATTGGGGGGCAAGATAACGATACCGTGGGTGCGTTGTTGACTCTAAACGACGGTTCAATTATCGCAGGAGGAGACTTTAGCGGTACAGTCTGGTTTGGTAACATGCCTCGTTCCGCTAACGACCAAGACGTTTTCGTTTGGAAATTCCAACACGACAAAGACGGTGATGGAATAACAGATTATGTTGATAATTGTTTGAATATAGCAAATGAAAACCAAAGCAATTTTGATTCTGACTTGCAAGGTGATGCATGTGATAATGATGATGATAACGATGGGTTACACGACGTTCTTGACGACTGTCGCTATGGTTCTTTGAATTGGAATCAATCAAACACCTCTCTTGATTATGATGGCGATGGCTGTAAGGACGCTGATGAAGATACTGACGATGACAACGACGGAGTGAGTGACCTGAATGATAATTGTCAGACAGGTGTACTTGGCTGGGTAGGAGATGAAAACTCAACAGACTTAGACGGAGACGGTTGTAGAGACGAAGATGAGGACCTTGACGATGACGGAGACACAGTTCCTGACCTAATCGACAATTGCCATTACCTAATTAATCCAAATCAGGAGGATTTTGACTTAGACAATGCAGGCGATCTGTGTGATGGAGATGATGATAACGATGGAGTAAGTGATTCAGTAGATTCTTGCCCTATGGGCGAACTAAATTGGACCTCTGAATCCCAAACCGATAGGGATAGCGATGGATGTTACGATGATGCTGATGAGGATAATGATGATGATAATGACGGTGTAAATGACACCGTAGATTTGTGCCCTCGAGGAGAAATCGATTGGAACTCAACACAAAACACAGATTGGGATTTTGATGGTTGCAGGAATGATTTAGAGGACAATGACAACGATAATGATGGAGTCACAAATGAAGCAGACGGATGCGAAAAAGGAATCATCAACTGGACAAGAAATACTACTAATGACAATGATGCTGATGGTTGTTTAGATGACCGGGAAGATAATGATGACGACAATGATGGATTTAGTGATCTAATCGATTTCTGTCCGTTGGAGGAAGGTTCAGCCACGATTGGAATGAAGGGTTGCCCAGATTTCGATGAAGACGGAGTAGCTGATGCAGAGGACGCATTTTTCCAGGATGAAACACAATGGAATGATGGTGACGGAGATGGCTTTGGAGACAATCCTTTAGGGAATAATCCAGACGATTGTCCACTCTTCTACGGTAATTCCTCCGTCGATAGAGTCGGATGTATTGATTCAGATGGTGATGGCTATTCCGACCCAGAGATTTCTTGGACTGTTGAAATGGGCGCAGACGCATTCAGTGATAATCCAACACAATGGTCTGATATGGATGGAGACGGCTTTGGAGATAACTTAGTTGGAGACCAGTTCGATTTCTGTGGTGATGACGAAGGTACATCAACGATCGACAGATTTGGTTGTCCAGACTTCGATGGAGACGGATATTCGGACCCTGACCCATATTGGAGTGTAAGCAAGTGGGATTCTCTTGGCTACGGCCCAGACATGTTCATATTTGATGCAACACAATGGTTCGATTCCGATGAAGACGGCTTTGGAGACAACTGGGGTAATCCTGACTGGAATGAATCAAGGGATGATTCGTGGCCCGGTGTATTCATAGAAGGCGCTACAAATGCTGACATGTGCCCTGAAGAAACTCCCGACGGTAGATTTGACGACGAAGTAAATTATCCGGGTTGTCTATTAACCGAGCCAAGCGATGGTGGAAAGACAGATGATAAGTCAAAGACAAATGTTGATGATGCATCTGGGGGAATGGATACAGTCGTTATTTTCGGAGCCATTGGTGGAGTTGTTGTAATTGCGCTCGTAGCAGCAATTGTGGTATTGATGAAAAAAGGGTCAAAACCACAGCAGAAAAAGAAGGTTCCTGCACCGCCTCCTGAAGGTGCGCTTCCTCTTCCTGAAAGTCAAGAAGAGGCTTCTGAATCTGAAAATGAAGATGAAAACACTGTAGCATCTTGGGAAGATTTACCGGGAGGAGACTATCTGGATCCAGATGAAAGCGGCACAAACTGGTTCAGAGCAAATGATGGTACAAATTGGTACCAGAATGCTGACGGTTCTTGGACAAAATGGCAAGACTGAAGTCCATTTGCTACATTTCGACAGTAAAAAATTACGGTAGTAGTTCTGACGCAAAAAAATTGTTGACAAAACAACATTCATCTTGGGTACGCGATACGCAAGGTTTGGCGGGGAGTGTATGGTCGACCAATTACCGAACCTTGGGCGCGAAAAAGCGATGCTAGAATCACTTGGAATGAAGTCAATGGATGATTTGTTTTCAGACATTCCAGAAGCAGTTAGGATGAATTCAGAACTACCCCTTCCACCTCCTCAAACAGAGGAAGAAATCATTGCAGATGCGAGGCGATTACTTGGAGCAAACGTCGCTCTTGGTGACCGAGTTAGTTTCCTTGGAGCGGGTTTGAATCGTAATTATGTACCAGCAAGCATATTCCAACTTGTAACGAGGGGAGAATTCCTAACTTCATACACTCCATATCAGCCAGAGGTAAGTCAGGGAATGCTACAGGCTATGTGGGAATTCCAAACGCTAATTTCAGAATTAGTCGGCCTTGAAGTTTCGAATCTTTCGGTTTACGACGCTTCCACAGCTGCAGCAGAGGCCCTTACCTGTGCAATTCGTATACACAACAAGAAAGCAACCCAGAAAGACACTGTGTACATTAGCGAATTAATTCCTCCCTCGAGGGTTTCTGTTATCGAAAATTACAGTCAGGGTGGAGGTGTCATCATCAAGAAAATTAAGCACAACGATGATGGGACCCTCAACTTAGATTCCCTTGCTGAAGCCGAGGGTTCTTGCGGAGTATACCTTGAACAGCCAAATCCCCTCGGTATTCTTGATGAAGGTTTAACGAAAGTTAAAGAGATAATTGGACCAAACACCGCATTCATTGTCGGTGTTGCTCCAGTCAGTCTCGGTTTAGTCGAAGCTCCTGGTAATTATGGTGCCGACATTGTAGTTGGAGAGGGCCAAGCACTTGGCTCACCGATTACATACGGTGGTCCACTGTACGGCATCTTTGCGTGCTCCAAGGATTACCTTCGCCAAATGCCGGGTAGAATTGTTGGTAAATCAATAGATGTAGATGGAAATGAGGCATTTTGTTTAACGCTCTCAACAAGAGAACAGCATATTAGACGACACAGAGCCACCTCAAACATCTGTACAAATGAAACATTGATTGCCTTAATGGGTGCAATGCACATGTCTCTCCTTGGTCCTGAAGGCTTAGAATTACTTGCAGAGAGAAATATGGCTGCATGCCAATTGGCGATTGAGAAGATTGGCCAAATCAAGGGGATTAATCTTCCACATCAATCTGTGTCTCACTACAACGAATTTGTTATTGAATTACCAGGGAGCGCCTCAGATTGCTTAAACTATCTCGATACGAGAGGAGTTATTGGTGGTTTTGACCTTTCGACTTGGTATCCAAGCAAAGAAAATTGGATGCTTGTATCTTTGAGTGACCAGACGTCAGCAAAAGACATAGACATGCTATGCGCTCAAATATCGATATGGTGTGAATCCCCATCAAAGGAGGTGATTGTATGAGTCATCTATTCGAACACTTCGGTGCCGAAGGTCAGGGATATTCCCAACCAGCCCCAATTGCTCCTGTTGAGTCAATAAAACTTTCAAGCGGTCTAAAGAGAAAGAAGTTACCAAGATGGCCAAGATTATCAGAACCAGAGATGGTCAGACATTACACATGGCTATCAAGCAGAAACTTTGGAATTGACACAGGATTTTATCCACTAGGGTCTTGCACAATGAAGCACAATCCAAGGATAAATGAGGTAATCGCACAATTACCCGGAATCGCAGATATCCACCCATTACAACCAGACCATCATGTCCAAGGAACTCTAGCAATATTCTATGAAATGCAGGACATGCTAGCAATCTGTGCGGGTATGGATGCAGTTACCCTACAGCCCGTAGCCGGAGCACAGGGTGAATTTACTGCCATTAGATGTATACAGGAATATTTCAGAAAACGTGGAGAATCACAGAGAACAAAAGTGATCGTTCCCGATTCAGCACACGGAACTAATCCTGCGAGTGCTAACATGTGTGGTTTCGAAATAATCGAAATTCCGAGTCGCGCTGATGGAAGAATAGACCTTGATGCACTGAAAGCAGTAGTTGGTGAAGATACCGCTGCAATGATGATTACAAATCCTAACACACTCGGAATATTTGAGGCTGATATCGCTAAAGCGTCAGAAATTGTTCATTCCGTAGGTGGACAAATGTACTATGATGGAGCAAATTTCAATGCGATATTAGGAAGAACTTCACCTGGACTTATGGGCTTTGATGCAGTTCACTATAACCTACACAAAACATTCAGCCAACCACATGGAGGTGGAGGTCCGGGTTCTGGTCCAATCGGAGTTAAATCTCATCTTGCGGAATTCCTACCTGGCCCAGTCGCAGACAGAAGAAAGGTATCTGAAGATGACAAGGTTACAGTGATCAATGATACTTGGTGGTACTATTGGAGGACGCCTGAAAATAGCATTGGAAAAGTACAGCAATGGCATGGCAATAGTGGAGCTGTTATTCGATGTTGGGCATATTACAGAAGATACGGTAAAGATTTGAGGACAATGTCAGACCATGCGGTTCTGAATGCTAATTACCTTCGTAAGAGAATAATTGATGTTGCTGAGGCACAAGGAGTCTCAGATTTATTCTGTGATGGTGCTCCAATTGAAGTTGTAAAACACGAGTTTACCATTTCGATGGCTCCACTTAAGGAGAAAAACGGCGTTGGTGCAATGGATGTTGCAAAAGGCCTTCTGGACCAAGGATACATGGCTCCAACAGTATATTTCCCTCTAGTTGTTCCTGAATGTATGATGGTTGAGCCAACTGAAACAGAATCTAAAGAGACCTTAGATGAGTTTGCAGAGAAATTTGTAGAAGTAATCCAAATGGATGCTGAAGTACTTCATGAGGCTCCTGTAACAACTAAAGTTCGAAGAGTCGATGAAGTATATGCCGCGAGAAACCTCACCCTATCATATCCATTCGACGAATAGTAATCTTACAAATTATTGAAATCGACGACTTGCTACGATGTGCATGGACTGGCGTCAGGTGAAGCTCGATGGACCTGGTCCGAAGATGCTTTTCCCTATGGCGTGGTCATTGCTACCGCTGGTTGGTGGCTGTCTCCTAATTTACCAAGACCGAGGCCTAATTGTACCAGCGATGCTAGCCAGTGGAATTATGATTTCTTTGATTGCTGTATGGATTGGAGCAACAATTTCTCCAGGAAGAGTTGATTTTGCAGTTTTACTTATCTCCCCATTTGTAGCCTTTGGTTTGTTCTTTCAACCTCCTGAAATTGTTCAAGTAATTGCCGCGATATCTGTTTGGACAATTAATTACAGAACAGCCGCAATGTTATCTGCAATATCTGGTAAAGCCTATCGATTAGAATGGGACCCAAAGAAGCCACTTCCGAAGGTAGAATCTGCAAGATATTTCCACACAAAATGGGCTGCAAGACCACTAATTAAGATTGGTAAAAATATTGTTAGGGGAGTAAAAGAAGGTGATAAAATCTACATTGAATCCGATGAGCCCCTTACTATTTTTCTTGAGGAAGAATAATCCCCAAGGTTATTTTGAGGCATTATTTTTCACAGAAAAGAATCATTTCTAGATACGATTTTGAGAATCTCCTTTCGGCACGTTGATGAACTACCGATTTCCGACAAAGGGCATGGACGTAACTATACTACTAGGTTCAAAGTCTGACTTGCCAATAGCCGAAAAATGTACGAAAATTCTGGAGATGTTTGAGGTCCCATATCAATTGAGGGTCGCAAGCGCTCACAGATCCCCCGCATTTGTTGAACAAATCGTAAAAGACGCAGAGTCTGACGGCTGTTCAGTATTCATCGCTATGGCAGGATTAGCCGCAGCATTACCTGGCGCAGTTGCATCATTAACAACAAAGCCAGTAATTGGTGTCCCATGTGGAGGAAAGGTACCATTCGACAGTTTGTTATCCATTGCTCAGCTTCCACCAGGTGTGCCTTCTGCGACTGTTGGTGTCGATAGAGGAGATAATGCTGGATACCTAGCTACTCAGATGTTGGCTCTGAAATTCCCAAAGTATGCTGATGCTCTAAAACAGAACAAGCTTGACCAAATTGAAAAGGTAAAGCAAATGGATGCTGAAGTAAACGGAAGGGCTTGAGATGTTCGGCGCTTCTGCGTTCATCAATGAATCAGCAGAAAAAATGCGAAATGAGATAGATGATATCGCAATTATTGCCTGTAGTGGAGGAGTTGATTCAACAGTAGCGGCGGTAATCGCCAACCAAGCTATTGGTGACAAATTACATTGTGTATATGTTGATACGGGATTAATGAGGAAAAATGAGACTCAAGAAATCCAAGAAATGCTTGCAGCGCACGGACTAAATCTTACTACCGTTTTTGCCGAGGAAAGATATTTTCAGGCTCTAAAAGGTGTAACAGATCCCGAACAAAAGCGCAAAATCATTGGTGAATTGTTCATAAGAATTTTCGAAGACGAACAGGCAAAAGTTGGCGCCAAGTATCTAGTCCAAGGAACGATTGCTCCAGATTGGATTGAATCAGGGGGAGGAGTTCGTGACACGATCAAAAGCCACCACAATGTTGGGGGACTCCCTGAGGACATGACTTTGGAAGTAGTTGAACCTCTACGTGATTTGTATAAAGACGAGGTTAGAGAACTTGCAAGGGCACTTGAAATAAAAGTCGCAGAAAGACAACCATTCCCGGGGCCAGGATTGGCCGTAAGGTGTCTTGGTGAACTTACCCCAGAAAGAGTCCACATCGTTCGAGAAGCATGTGCTATTGTCGAAGAAGAGTTAGAATCAGCAGCTTCCGAAGGAAAGATCGAATTGCCTTGGCAATACTTCGCTGCACTTCTTCCTGTAAGATCTGTTGGAGTTCATGGGGACGTCAGGGCATACGGTGAAACAGTTGTTGTAAGAGCGGTTCAATCCCTTGATGGAATGTCCGCTCGTTACTCTGTAATACCTCATGACATTCTTGCAAAGATTAGTACAAGAATTACTAATGCTGTAAAGGGATCAGTAAATAGAGTAGTTTACGACATCACTCACAAGCCACCGGGCACAATTGAGTGGGAATAATCACAAAGGTGTCTTGATTCCCATTGCTCTTACAATACACCAACCTGCTCTTGCTTCAAATATTGCAAAGGCGCCACCAAAGGCTGTTCCACCGGCCATTAACCACCAAATGGTTCCTTCAACAACACCTGCTGCGGT
>JAPOHM010000073.1 GCA_029979405.1 Methanobacteriota archaeon | reverse complement strand
TGTCTGTTTAATTGAGTTGGGTCGTGAACGGTAAAAAAGACGTCAAGAACAGTTTCAAAATTAATTATTGACTCATCGAATATGACCTCTACGACTTCTGCGTGACCTGTCCCGCCACCACAAACAGTGTTGTAGTTGGGATTGGGGTCATGACCTCCAGCATAACCGGGTAGAGCCGATTCAATACCCTGCATGTCCTTATATGCACCTTCAACACACCAAAAGCAACCTCCACCCAAAATAGCTCTCTGCATGGATTAGAGGTTGAAGTTTTACTTTATTGAACCATGTCTTTGACTATGATTATTTAATCACTTGATAGGTGTATTATTCTTGAAACATAGGGAGTTGTTAATAGTAAAGGGTTACGGCGTTGAAAATGAGGTATAGAGTTGGGTGTTAAGTTCTCCGATTTGGGAATTAGCCCCCAGATGTGCAAAGAATTACGAAGGGCTGGTTTTGAGGAACCTTTTGAGGTGCAAAGGGAAACTATACCAGATATGATTCTAAAGCATGATATTTGTTGTAGAGCTCCAACTGGAAGCGGTAAGACTTTGGCTTTTGGTATACCAATGATTGAGCATTTAACAAGGGCTGAACCGAATCGGCCAAAGTCCCTCATTCTAACTCCTACAAGAGAGTTAGCAGAACAAATCTTCCAAGTACTGGACCCACTTGCTTGGTCTCAAAATCTTCGTATGATGTCGATTTATGGCGGTGTTTCATACAATAAGCAAATCAGAAAATTGGACAAAGGAGTTGATTCAGTTGTAGCTTGCCCGGGTCGACTTCTTGACCACATAGAACAAGGGCACATCGATTTGAGTGCAGTTGAATTTGTAATCTTAGACGAAGCTGACCGAATGTCCGACATGGGCTTTACAGAAGCTGTCTGTGAAATACTTGACCAGTGTAATCCCAAAAGACAAACTGCGTTATTTAGTGCAACGTTAGACGAATATGATATTGCACACATTAGAGAAAATTATCTGAATGAACCGATTATTATCAGCGTTGGAAAAGAAGATGTTTCGCTTACGGATATGGACCACCATTTCTGGTTGATTCCAAATTCAATGAAGAGTAAGATAACTGCAGAAGCGGTTAGAAAATCAGGCAGGGCTTTCATTTTTTGCAGAACAAGAGCAGGAGTGGAAAGAGTCGCAGAAGAATTACAGGTTGAGGGTCTGCGAGTGTCAATTATTCACGGTGGACTTGCTCAACGTCAAAGAGCGAGAGCAGTGGAAGAATTTTCTGAAGAACGCTGTCATGCAATAGTTGCTACCGATGTCGCTGCAAGAGGCTTAGATGTGGAAGGCGTCTACTGTGTCGTCCATTATGACCCACCAGAAAATGGTAATGCGTACAAACATCGATCTGGTAGAACAGCAAGAGCAGGAAGTTCTGGAAACGTTATTTCTCTCGTGCAAAACCCTCAGAAAAAACAGTGGTCAACTATCCAAAAACATGTGGGATTGAATATTAAATTCAAACCTCCAGAATTCAAAGACCTTACACTACACGAAGATATCTCTTATATTTCGCCTCCAAGGCCTATGGATAGGAGAAGAAAAGACAGGTCAGGTAGAAATTCAGATTCAAAATCTGATTCTGGTAAGAGGCATTTCGGGAAACGCAACTGGAAAAAGAATGATTCGGGTAACAGGTCAGGCGGTAACCAAAATAACAATCATTCAGGTAAACCTAGAAAGCAAAAATTCGATAGAAACAAAAGGCCCCCAAAAGGTCCAGGAAGAAGTCGTGGTAGAGGCGGAAATAACAAGAGAACGAGTAGGAATAATCATTGATTAACTTTCCAATTTATTCCAGTCGTCATCATCTGAACCTCGATAATAGTCATCTCCATTATGTTTGATCCATTGATATCCGAATTCATCGATTTGGTCTGCTTTAGCATTGATCGAAGGCTTCGCAAATTCTTCGGGGGTTTTCTTGCTGTATTCTTCTACAAGAGGAGTCTGGTCAATAGCAGTCATCGGAGTAATACCTTGAGAAATCATCATATTTTCCGCATTTTCAAATTCATCATCTAATTCTGAACGAATTCTTTCCAACCTTATTCCTTGGTGAGGTCCAAGTAATCTGAGCATCAAACTAAACTCCCATCTCAAAGCGATTTCCTCTAGTTCTTGTCTTGATTCTGCTTTACTCAATTCTTCTTCAAATCTTGCACATCTCTTGTTTCTGGTTAGAAAACCAAACGCAAGCCAAGTGAATATTGGCACTCCTCCAAAGATGCCGATCAAGTCCCACGCTCCTAAGCCAACCGCAGTTCCCGGAATAACAATCTCAAAGCTATCGACTGGAGTATCTTTTGGATCCAATGGGTCTGTGCCCGCTCGAATTTCATCAGCATCAGTCCATTCGTCATTATCGTCATCAGAATCCGCATTATTTCCAATCCCGTCACCGTCTGTGTCCAAACATTCTAACGCATTGTCTTCAAAAGCATCATCTTCATCCATGCATCCATCTGCGTCTAAATCACCAGGTGAAGCAAACCTAGGCAATATGTCGATAGTATCATTGTAGCCATCATTGTCTAAGTCATTTAGATAAGGGTCTGCATCGGTACCAGACTTGTTATCCCCGAGTCCGTCGCCATCTTCATCAATCCACTGGGTCGGATTATCAGGGAACATGTCGTAAAGTCTTCCAAATGGATTATCGCCATATCCGTCACCATCCCTATCCGACCATTGAGTAGCATCTGTGGGAAAAGCGTCTGGATTATTACCGGTTTGGTTATCTCCGTATCCGTCACCGTCAATGTCTCCCCATTGAGTTGGGTCGTTAGGGAACTTATCTGCACCTATCCCCATCGGATTGTCACCCATTCCGTCTCCATCATTATCTTCCCATTGTGTTGGGTCGAATGGGAACGAATCATTTCCGTCATCATAGCCATCTCTATCAGAGTCGAAATGTTTGGTTGGGTCGTCAGGGAAGACATCACCAAGATTTCCATTTGGATTATCTCCATAACCATCGCCATCTCTGTCGGATTGTTGAGTAGGGTCGAATGGGAATGCGTCAGCGTGGTCGGGAACTTCGTCTCCGTCTGTATCTAAGTACTCATCAGGATCGTCAGGGAAATCATCACCTTCGTCGCTGTAACCGTCTCCATCACTGTCGGGACAACCTCTGCGGTCGATTGTGGAAGTACCAGATACGGTTGGGCAACCATCTCCTCCGTTTCCATAGGTGAAATCACCATATCCATCTCCATCAGTGTCTTTGTTTTGTGTAGCATCCATAGGGAATGTATCAACGTTATTTCCGTATCCATCATTGTCAGAATCTTCCCATTCTGATGGATCTTCGGGGAATGCATCGAGGATGTCAGGTCGACCATCTCCATCACTGTCCGGACACCCTTTTTCATATTCAAAAGTGGAATTGCCTGGAATCCTAGGACAGAAATCCTCGAAATCCTCGTAACCATCTGCGTCATCATCATAATCCTCGAGAGCATCAAAACAACCATCGCCATCAAGGTCGGTCAAATTGGTAGATGTCCATCCAGTCATTCCTTTGGAACACGAATCTAGATCGTCGAGTAGTCCATCGTTGTCATCATCATCATCTTCATCCGAATCCCTGCAGCCATCAGAGTCATGGTCCTGCGCAGTAACTGATTCGAACCCTAATGGTGAATACTTGCACTGGTCTAAGATGTCGATGACGAAGTCACCATCATCATCATCATCAATTGCATCGGGTTGTAAATCACCGTCATAGTCTCTGGTTAATTTTGTAATGAACCAGTCTGTGCCACCACTATTTTGCGCATAATGAGAACCAAATGCCGATGTAGGGCCCCCCACAATTCCAGATACATATGCACCATCGTTAGGGTGAATTGCGAATCCGGATGCATGGTCATTACCAGTTGTACCTCCTCCTATCGCAAAAATTGCTGACCCGTTTGAAGCAAATTTAGCCACGAATGCATCACGTGCACCAGCCATTGTATTGAGTGAGATTCCTCCGATGTTAAATGTAGAAGAATAGGTTCCAGCAAACCATATGTCGTTTGAAGAATCTGTCTCTACTGCGTAAACATTTGTTCTACAATTGCACACAGCGCCCTGAATCCAAATCCAATTTCCATTACTATCTGCCTTAGCGACAAATCCATTTTCTGAACCTCCTGAATCAACGTAGGTAGAACTTGCAATAATTTCGCTGTATCCAGAGCCCGATATAATTACGTTGTCATTTTTATCCAAAGCAATGTCATGAGCTTTGTTTGTCCCACTTGCGTAGTCCCATGTCTTTGCCCAATCCCAATTCCCTGAACTGTCGATTTGAGCAATTAAGGTTGTATATTTATTGTGCAGTTCTGACTTATTGACGTAAATGTTGATATTATCAAAATCGTAAGATGTACAATAAGTTGGATTTTCATAATTATGCATGAAACCAGTAACGACTATGTCGTCTTGAGAATTTATTCCTATATCAGTAAATTTCATGTTGTTATTGCTATTTGTTGTTGTAGTACAAGCAGAGCCGTCTGCACCTGCTTCAACGTAATTTGTCCAATCTGTTGAGCCTGTTTGAGAAATTTTTGAAATAAATGGTTTGTATTGTCCAAAGCCATCAGATACAAAATCAGCAGTAGTCATGTATCCAGAAATGAATATTTGGTCTACGGAATTTACTGCAACACTCGATATTTCAACACCATCATTTCCAAGATTCGATACCCATTGCCAAACTCCTGTGGAGTCTAATTTACCTACAAATCCATTTGCTACAGGATTATTTGGAGGCTTGTAGGTAATTGATGATTCAAATTCGAAGGTTTTACTCTGGCCATTATTTGCACCCATCACGAATCCTGTAACAAAAATATTTCCGTTACTATCAACATCTATAGAAGTCAAGTTACTACCATATGCCATGTTACCTGAATTAGAAACAGTGACATCAGAAATCCAAAGACATTGGCCTGTTGACTGTAATTTCATTACAAAAAATATCATATTCTTGGTAAATTCGCAAGCCCCGTATGTTGAATTTGTACTCAAAACTTCAGTCTTTCCTATTGCGAACAAATCACCGTATGAGTCGACAATGATGTCCGTGATTTCATAATCCTGAGACGCTCCATGTTGTGCTAGCCACTCAAACGCTAATGTTGTCTGTGTTGTAGATGTCTGGGTATTAGTTTGCCATGGGTAATTTAGGTGGCTTGTTTCGTTGAATACCGTTGCAGCTGCTGCTTGTTGTAATTCAAGAACTAATGCATTTGAGAGCGTTGTTGAATGCGAAAGCCCGACAGGATTCTCCCCTGTCAAGGTGGCATAGATTACCAACGCGGTAAGGTATGATCCTGAAATTGAGGGATGACTGCCATCTCCGGTATAGAGGTCATAAAACGTGTTTCCTGAGTTAGTAGGAGTTCCCCCCTCAGCAATAATTTTGTCATGAATGTGCTCGAAAGCAAGTCCAACAGGTGCTACCCATGCATTTCCTCCGTTAGCAGAAATATTGTCTCTATAGTCTAAGTAACCACTTGCTAACTCATCTTGCATTGTAGAGAAATCGGGGTATCTCAAAGAGTTCATACTGTCTCCATCTCTTCTGCCCCACGTCATCATTAGTACAGTCTCTGCGCCGATGTCTTCGATAACTTCCGCAAGTCCGACAGCTCCATCCTTGCTTGCAATCCAATCTGATTGGCTCCGTGGGAAACCAGGAATTTGGCTCTGGTCTTGCAGAACGACCCAATTCCAATTCCCGTTGTTAAGTGTGGTATTCCATTGATGGCCTGCAGATTGAACATTGCTCCAATGCTGAGATAGACGCATTCCTCCGCTTGTTAAAGAAGAAACATTCGAGTTGGTTGAGGATGCACTCAGCACACCTTGGACCAAACCATCGAGTGAATTAGAAGCAGTATAACTGTTCCCCATGAGAAGTATTTCTGTTGTTTCCGTTCCGCTCTTCTTTTCAGATGAACCAGATTCAAGGTATGTCAAATCTACCGTTTGATATGGCATCAAGCACATCAAAGCGATGGTGGCAAAGGTTGCCCAAACTTTAGCAGACACAATACCTCTATGTGTCATTATAACATAACGCTTACTTATTCATATCACCAGTAACACATGTTCAAAAAATATTGGCATGTAGGGTCAAACATGTCCGAAAGAGACAATGTTGCAAGAAAGGTTACCGTTATCGGGGCTTTCGTCAATGTTATTCTCGCAGGGCTCAAGGCGTTTGTCGGTATAATAACAAGCAGTGCTTCATTGATTGCTGACGCAGTTCATTCAATAGCAGATTTGATTTCAGACTTTGTTGTCTATATCGCTATCCTTTTTGGTTCAAGAGAAGCTGATGAAAATCATCAATATGGTCACCGGCGATACGAAACTATAGCATCAATGGTTGTAGGTTTCCTAATAATTGCAACAGGACTTGGACTGGGTTGGGAATTCATTCAGAGGATTCAAGAAAGTGATACCTGGGCAAACCCCGGAAGAACTGCGTTAATAGTTGCAGGGGTATCTTTAATCGCAAAAGAAATTCTCTATCAGTACACGCACAAGGCAGGGGTTAGACACAATCATCAATTAATCCAAGCCAATGCTATACATCACAGAACTGATGCTCTATCTTCGCTTGTTGTCTTTGCAGGACTCTTGGTTTCAGAATTGGGATACAGTGTTGGAGATCTCGCAGCAGCATTGATTGTTGCCTTTATGCTGACGAGGATTGGTATGAAGATTGTATATGAGTCATTACTCGAAATTAGCGAAGCAGGAGTAGATTCTGACACTTACATTCTGATGGAGAGCACAATAAGAGATACAGATGGCGTTGTTGATATGCACTTATTGAGGACAAAGACCATCGGTGGGGAAATTTATGCAGAAACGCATGCCCAAGTAAATCCGTATCTTTCGGTTACACAAGGTCATGAAATCGCCC
>JAPOHM010000166.1 GCA_029979405.1 Methanobacteriota archaeon | reverse complement strand
TATCACATCCCCGCCACCGGCAATAGACGTGCCCTCCACTCCAGGTGGATTATTTGTTTTCCTTCCACCTCTTCCCTTTGCTTCCTTTCTAACCATGAAACCTCTTCTTTTTGATTGGTAATCTGTTGCTACGACAAGAGCGGTTAGTGGGACGGCTCCCAATTCCAAACCCCCAACAAAATCCGCTGAGATCTCATCACAACGTAAATTCATCAATTCACCGACTATTCTTCCTGCTTCTGGATGCATCATTACTGGTTTCATATCGAAAAACCAACGAGAATTTCTACCGCTCGCAAGAGTAAAGGCATCATCAGATTTACCATCTAAGAACGCTAATTCTCGAACTAATTCTACCAACTTAGCCCATCTTTCATCCGAGCGCAGTTCAGAAGGCACTGACATATTGTAAGCCATTAATTTGAAGCGAATGAACCTTTTCAATGGGCATCGATTGTAGTGGTAGGGCTTAAGAGCCACCGGCAGAACCCCGAATGGATAGCGATGTCGGGTGAAGGCGAGATGGGACTTTACAACCCCCTACTCGGTATCGACATTGAACGAATTCAAAACGAAATAGAAAACTATGAACGCTGGTTGGATGAAAGGACTGAAGAAGCATACAAAATAGCAGCCAAAGCCAAGAAGTTGGGCTTAGATTTCTCTACTGAAGTTGAAATCCCAAGGGCATCAGACTTAGCAAGCAGGACAGAAAAATTGCTTGTTGAACATTTAGAAGGTTTTGAAGTCGCACAAGATATTCGTGATTTTTTATTAGAGTTCGACCGTGAAACAACCTCTATCAAAATGGCGGCAAAAGTTGCTAGATCATTCAAAGAGAACGGTTATGGTTTACAAAAAAGCATAGATGTAGGGCTTAGAGTTGGACTTGCCATTCTAACCGAGGCCGTACTTGTCGCCCCATTGGAAGGAATAAGCGAAGTGCGTTTGCTATCTAATGTGGACGGGTCGCAATTTGTTTCTGTCCATTTCGCTGGCCCGATTCGGGCAGCAGGAGGTACGGCTCAAGCACTTGCAGTCCTTATTGCCGATATGATAAGAATAGAGCTTGGAGTAGATGCTTACAAACCTACGGATGAGGAAGTAGAACGCGTAAAAGAAGAGTTCGGGTTGTATAGGAAAGGGCTACAATACAGGCCCTCACCAAATGAGATTGACACAATCGTTAGAGCCTGTCCAATAATGGTTAATGGAGAGTCTACAGAGGACATAGAATGCGCAGGATACGGTCGCGTTAGAAACATCGATGAGCCAAGAATTCGTGGAGGTGTGCTATTAGTCATTGGAGAAGGTTTGTGTCTCAAAGCTCCAAAGATTCAGAAGCACACTGAAAGGCTGAATATACCGGGTTGGGATTTTATATCGACGTTTGCCAACAAAGGTAAATCAGATGAAGAGGAAAATACTGGGAAGGTGTTCAAATCAAGACTTGTGCCAATGGATGAAAAATTCATGAAAGATGTGATTGCTGGAAGGCCGGTATTTGGAGCACCCCTACAACCCGGAGGATTCAGGCTTCGTTATGGCAGAGCAAGACCCTCAGGGCTTGCAGCTGGATCTTGTAATCCTGTTAGCATGGCCGCCATGGATGATTTTATCACAATTGGAACACAGATGAAAATCGAACGTCCAGGTAAGGCTTGTGCAATAACGCCGTGTGATGTAGCAGAAGGTCCGATGGTAATCCTAAATGATGGCACATTCAAGAAATATGACACGCTAGATGAATTTAATAAAATTCGAAACGACGTCTCAGTTGTTTGGGATAATGGCGAGCTTGTCTTAGGTTATGGAGAATTTATGGAAAATAACAAGAATTTGGTGCCTGCAGGATATAATTCTGATTGGTGGGCGGCTGACCTTATCGATGCATTAGATAGCAATCAAGCGGTTGATGAATTTGGAAAAATAATGGGCCTGAATAAAGAGGAAGTTCCGATTGGAATTCCTGGTTTACCGATTAGTAATGATATTGACCTTCATACAAGATTTGAAATTAGAAGAAATTGGAGAGACTTCCTCATTAGGCTGAAACCAAATTGGGAGGCTTCAAGGGAGATAGCAATCCGATTCTCTACATCTTTGATAGCACCACATAATCCGTGGTGGAAAGACCTTCCAATTGAGTGGGTTGAAGGCCTAATCGATTCAATCGATACTGCGACCATAAGAGATGGAAAGCTAATTTTTGTTGACGCTGTAAAAAATTGGGATAGCAAAATAATGTCAGTCCTAGAGCCAGAATACATAGGAAAAATTGACTATAATTCTATACCTGGTGGGAATATACAGATTCAAAACTCAATTTTTAACGATGAGGTCGTAGAAGGATGGACATTAGTCCAACATGGCTTGATAAAAGGGGCTGTGCTACTTCTCGGACTACCTCATCACCATGAAGGAAATAATTTGGTGATAACTGAGGGATGGCAGTCGATGTTGGAGGGCCTTGGTTTTGGTTTCAAGGGGAAAAAACCGCTGAAAATCGAAGATTCCGCTACGATATTTCAGCAAAGAGTTAGCGAATTAAGAAAGGCAAAAACCATCTTGGATGAAGAAATGGTAAGGTTAGAAGATCTGCGTAAGCGACGTTCTACTGCCAGAATTGCGGCCGAAACCGATGCTAGGCAGCGGGGATTGGGTATCGCTGAAACCGACCAAATCGGACAATTGGCCTCTGATAAAATAGAAGATGTTGGGCCAAGAAATGCTGAGGAATATTTCTGGGCTCAAACTATGAAGGATGATTACCATGTAGATGGAATCCTACCTCAAATTAGGAAATTGTCACGTGTACGATGGGAGCATTCGGCTCCTGTTCGAATAGGATGTAGGATGGGTCGACCGGAAAAAAGCGCTCCAAGAGAAAAACCCACTGTACATTCCCTATTCCCAATTGCCTTAGAAGGCGGAAATCAGAGACTAATCCCAAATGCTGCGCTTCAGAAAGAAATTCGCGTCCAAGTCGGTGTCAGGTTTTGCACCAAGTGTGAACGAAAGTCTCCTATGATAAACTGTCATCATCGGAAATTGGATGATTTCGGCCAGGAGAAGGTTGGAGAAATTTGTGGAGGAAAAACCGAAATAAGGCAATCGGGAGATTCTTCAAATGCTCGACGACTTGGTGAAATTCAGACGGTTAAATTAGAGGAATTGCTAGAAGATGCGCGACTAAGTTTAGGCATCGATAGGATTCCCCAGCAGTTCAAAGGAATGAAGAAACTATCCAGCAAAAATCAAACCCCTGAGCCCATAGCAAAAGGAATACTCAGAGCGAAACACAAACTTCCAGTATTCAGAGACGGTACGATTCGATTTGACATGAGTGATGTTCCAGTAACTCACTTTACACCAGAGGAAGTTGGTGTTGAATGGGCTCAACTGAAACATCTCGGCTATACTCACGATTGTTTTGGCAAAGAGTTGGAACGAAATGACCAGCTACTCGAAATCTTTCCACAAGATTTCATACTCTCAAAAATCGGTGCGGATTATTTCGTAAGGGCTGCTAAATATGTAGACGAGTTACTTGTAAGATATTATGGGATGGAGCCTTATTACCACGTTGAAGAGCCAACTGATTTAGTTGGTCACCTAATATGTGCATTAGC
>JAPOHM010000124.1 GCA_029979405.1 Methanobacteriota archaeon | reverse complement strand
GTCTTTGTGTTTAGCAAAATCCGCGGCGGGTATGGGAGCTATAATGCAATCTCTTCTAAGGAGGGGACCAGTTAACCAGGAGGGCGGGGCCGAAAGAACGGACCATTGACTTGGCAGATTGAAAAACAATGGTTCACAATTTATGAACGAAACTCTTCCTATAGTTTTCTCCCAACTCATGCTTTCACCTAAGCCATTGGTAACGTTGTCTTTACAATCGTTTTTGGTCTTTTGTATTCTTCAAACTTTGAATAAATCGTGTCACGTAAAACAGGAATTGCACCTGCATTTTCAATGATTTTAGCTAACATTTGCTTATCATGATTCAATGGTGCGGTGGATCCAGCCAAATGCATAATTGATTCTTTTTGAACAGTCCCATCGATGTCGTCTGCTCCATAATTCAATGCCAACTCAGCTAGTTCGTCACCGATGTTCATCCGATAGGCTTTGATGTGGGGGATGTTCGTCAACATAATCCTAGACACTGCAATAACCCTTAGAACTTCCATTCCAGATGATAATTGGGCTTCGGGAAGTCTTGAATCATCTGGCAAGAAAGGATAGGGAACGAAACATTGGAAGCCATTTGTTTCTATTTGCAAATCTCTCAGCTTAATCATATGATTTATTCGTTGGTCGATGTTTTCAATAGTGCCAAATAACATCGTACAATTGGTTGGCATTCCAATAGAATGTGCAGTCCTGTGTATCATCAGATATTCTTCTGATGATTCCTTTCCATTGCAGATTATTCTTCTAACTTCATCATCAAGTATTTCTGCACCTCCGCCTGGAAGAGAACCCAAACCAGCATCTTTCAAACGCTCGAGTGTATCTCGTATGGAGATGTTAGAAAGTTTGGAAATATGTTTAATTTCAACGGCTGTCAATGCTTTGATGTGAATGTGTGGAAACCTATGTTTTACTTCTCTGAAAAGTTCTTCATAATGTTCCACATTCCATTCGGGATGTAAGCCACCTACCGAGTGTACTTCATCTACAAATTGTGAATATTTCGAAAGGTCTTCGATGTAATCCATTATTTCCATTTGGTATGCATCTGAAGCCCTTTTTCCTCTTCTGAACGCACAGAATTTACAAGCCAGTGTACAAATATTGGTTTGATTGATGTGAACATTATGATTAAAGAATACTTTTTTTGCAAATTTTGATTCTTTGACGATAGTTGCCAACCTGCCAATTTCATTAATATCATTGTGAGTGAATAATATTCTACCGTCTGTGATTTCTAATTCGATATTATTAGATAACTTATCGACAATCGGTTGCAATTTTGCGGACCATTGGTGTTCAGATAAGGATGAAGAAAGTCGATTGCGCCAATCAATGAATTGACCTGCATCCGAATTATTGTTAATTGAATTCATGTCTTTCAATCCGACCACTAACCTCTGCGATTCGTTGATACTCTAAAGAACCCTGTATTTACCATGAACTTCCGAAACTCTTCTATAACGAATACTGAACTCGCAACAAACACTACAACAAACCAGTCAGATTGTGACAAAGGTGTTGTCGACAAGAGACTACTAATAGCGATATTGGTGAAAGGAATTGTGAGATGTCCAAATTCAACTATTCCTATCAGGAGAACTGTAGACATCAGGAAAGCTAGGTATATCGCTCTGTTTGAGAATAAACCGAGTTTGAATACACTATCCTCACTACTTCGACAATTCATAACATTGAACAATTGGAAAAGCACAAACACACTAAAACACATAGTCCTGGCATATTCTTTAGTACCGTTTTCATAAGCGATAGAATAAACGAGAATCGTTCCTATAACCATCACAGCTACAAGATAGAAAATTAGAATTAAATCCCTTAAATTTGGCAGGGATTCATCGACAGGCCGTGGTGGTCGGTCCATCACGTTTGAATGGCTTTTCTCGACACCCAGAGCTACAGCCGGTGGGCCATCCATTAGAATGTTAATCACAAGAATCTGAGTTGCAGTCAAAGGTAATGGTAAATCGAAAACCAGTGTTCCGAAAATCAGTAGTGCAACTGCCGCAACGTTAGTTGAAACTTGATATCTTACGAAATTTCGAATGTTTGCATAAATTTTACGTCCCTCTTCAACCGCATTGACAATGTTGGCAAAATTATCATCTTGCAAAACCATATCAGATGCATCCTTAGCAACATCCGTACCAGCTATACCCATCGATATACCAATATTGGCCCTTGACAATGCAGGTGCATCATTGACACCATCGCCGGTCATTGCGACTACTTCTCCCTTGTCTTGTAATGCAGTAACTATGCGCATTTTTTGTTCAGGGGTTACCCTGCTAAAAATTGATGATTTTTCTGCAACATCGATTAGCTCTTCATCAGACATTTCAATCAATTCCTGACCACCGACTGCATCTCTATGTGGTTTGGTTATCTGGAGATCTTCTCCAATGGCTTGGGCAGTCATATGTTGATCGCCAGTTATCATTTTCACATGTATTCCGGCTTTTTTGCATTTTAGAATCGCATCGTAAACTTCGGCTCTTGGTGGGTCAATAATCCCAACCATACCAAGGAAGATGAAATCTTTCTCCATCGATTCCATATCTGAAATATCTTCGCCATCTTCCACTTTTCGAGCACACAAGGCTATTACTCTCATCGCTTTACTCGCCATATCCTTATTTGACGCATATGCTAACTCGTAATCGGATTCATCAATTGGTACTAATTCCCCATCCTCTATTTTCCACTTGACTAAATCCTTGTAACCACCTGCTCCTCCTTTGGAAAAAACCCAGTTACTTCCTTCATATTCGTGAATTACTGACATTCTTTTTCGTACGCTATCAAAGAAAAATTCATGCTTACGTGGATGACGTTGTGCAAATTTTTGAACTGAACCATTTATTTTGTATCCCAATACAGCACATGCACTGTCTGTAGGATCTCCTATTGCAGACCACTGTCCTTCAATTTCAGCAATCTGAGAATTATGGCACAGGGACAAGCAAGCTCCCGCTAATCTAAACCCAAGACCACGCTGTAACTCCGACATCATTTCATCAGTTAGTTCAGTTCCATCAGTTGTGAGTGTTCCATTCGGTGTAAATCCTTCACCACTTACACCATATGTATGACTTGGAGTCATGAATTCCCTTACAGTCATCTGATTTTTGGTCAATGTTCCTGTTTTATCTGTACAGATAACAGTGGTAGAACCTAATGTCTCGACGGCTTTCATCCTACGAATAATGGCTTTGTGTCTTGCCATGTTACGCATTCCAATCGCTAAAGTTGTCACAAGAATGATCGGTAATCCTTCAGGTACAATGGCGACGAATATAGAAATCGCAATCAAAAATTGTGCAGATGCTGCTTCTACCATATCACTATTGTCGACATATGCAAGAACCATTTCAATAGAAAGAAGAAGTATAGCAACAACTAACGCGATGAAACCCAAGAATTTTCCAAGTGATTCCAATTTATGTTCCAATGGTGTCTTTGGTGTTGCCGCATCTGCAATATCTGATGCGATTTTACCCAGTTCAGTATTCATCCCAGTATCGGTTACTATACCAACAGCCCTTCCAGTTGATATTGTAGTTCCCATGTAAAGCATATTAGTTCTGTCTGCAAGTAAAGTCTCAGGTGGAAGTGTATCAGTTGATAATTTAGTAGGAACTGATTCACCTGTTAGGGCAGACTCATCAACTTTACATTGCCAGGATTCCGTAACACGTAAATCTGCAGGAACTTTCAATCCTTCTTCGACCTTCACCAAATCTCCGGGTACAAGTTCGGTTGTACTAATTTCATATTCAACGCCGTCCCTACATACGACACACCTTGAAATTGTCATCTTTTTTAGAGCACCCATTTCCTGCTCTGCTTTATTTTCTTGCCAAAATCCAAAGAATGCATTTGCAGTCAAAACTAAGGCTATGAAAATTGAGTCACCCGGTTTATCTGGATGGATAAGTAATGCAAGAATAGCCGCTCCGATGAGTAAGTAATTTAGCGGATCATTGTATTGAGAGATGAATCTCAAAAAAGCAGAGGTTTTTTCTGGCTCCTTTAATTTATTTTGACCATACTTTTCCAATCTCAATGAAGCCTCAGTAGTCGTTAAACCTGTTTTTGGGGTATCAAAATCTACTAAAAGAGATTCCACTTCTTTTGAATGCCAATTATTATCATCCATAAAAAAACCTCATCTTAACATTCTTGCTAAATCAATACAATATATATTTATGCGGGAGGGGAACCCAATCAAAATCCGATTGATTGACAAACGGATTACAACTCCCGAAGACATGGCCGAACTCGGTGAACCTTGGATTCCTGCTGAATCAAACATCAAGGAATTGACTGTCCGTGTTATTGTGATAGGGATAATTTTGGGAGGATTAATGACGGCTGCTAATGCATATCTTGGCCTTTACGTTGGAATGACAGTTTCAGCCTCAATTCCCGCTGCAGTAATGAGTATGCTTATTTTACGAGGGTTCAAATTCAAAGATGTAACAATTTTAGAGAACAATTCTGTACAAACCATGGCTAGTGCTGGAGAATCATTAGCAGCAGGCGTTATTTTTACTGTTCCTGCGCTCTTAGTTCTTGGGATTTGGACCGAGATACAATGGCTTGAAACATTCTTGATAGCAATTCTTGGAGGTACTTTGGGAACGATGTTTACAATTGCATTACGTCGTTTATTTATTGTTGAAGAAGCATTGCCATACCCAGAAGGTGTAGCATGTCGTGAAGTATTAGTTGCAGGTGAAAAAGGAGGGTCTGGATTAATTGCCATTGTCTATGCATTGTTGATAGGAGCAACATACGGCTGGATGGTGAAGGCATTCAAGGCGACACACGCCCACGTCGAGGGACTTGGAAGTGTAATAGGAACTCGTCTCTATGCAGGTGGTGAGTTATCTCTTGCCCTACTATCTGTAGGGTACATAGTCGGAATAAGAATTGCATCGTTTATATTCTT
>JAPOHM010000215.1 GCA_029979405.1 Methanobacteriota archaeon | reverse complement strand
CAGGTAAATTCTAGGTTAGTTGTGTTGAAAAGAATTGAGCCTCCTGAAAATTCGAAATTGACAAAGATGCTTATCCGGCAAGCATTTGGTGAAAGGCGAAAAAAGTTGAAAAATACTTTATCAAAACCACCTAAACGCATCTCTAGGGTTAAGGGTTGGCACGCTGGAAATTACAAAAAAGCAATTCAGTCAAGCGATTTTCCAAAGATTTATCAGCGTCCAGAGGAATTAGTTATTGAGGATTGGCTAGAATTATCAAGACTTTTGGAGGAGTCAAGGAAAGCGATGGGTTGACATTCAACCGCTCGCTCGGCCTGTTCCGTCGGAGGGGTGCATATGGCAAAAAAGGATACATATTTGGCATTATTACGCCGTGGAATTGACGAAACCACAGCGATGCAGTTAGCTGACGCTGGAATTAAAATTGGAGACTTGAAGAAAATCGACAAGTCTCAATTGGTTGAGAATTACGGCTTGAAACCTGATATTGCGGACGGTGTTATTGAAATAATCACTGCTGGTCCCCAATCGCACGGTAAAGAAAGATTCCTTTCGAAGGTTCTTGCTCCAGAAAGAAAGGTAGAAAGCAAGATTGAAGAATTAAAATTCAAGAGACAACAAAAAGACGTACTCACAGAATTAGCTGAGCAAAAAGAGCGTCTAAAGGTTGCAAAAGTGGAATCTTTTAGAAGCAAAAAACTCGTTATGAACAGACTCGGCAAAACAGTCGAGCTGATTGTAAAATTGGAAAATAATCTTCATGATGAAGGCAAAGATGACCAGAAGGTAAAGATTCGAGACCAGTTGGAAACAAGAGGACTAGAAGCGGCTAGAGATCATGAAATGTTAGATTTGGAAGGTACACCCCAAGATATTGTAGATTTCAGAAGGAAGATTGTTCCAAAATTGATTTTACACGCCTGTCCAGAATGTGATGAAGAACTCGACCCAAGGTCGAGTAGGAATCCAGACGATGTGGACAACTGGTCGCTAATCTGTTGGGAATGTGAAACACCATTCGAATCAGGATTAGCTTCCGTCGTTGATGGACTTTTAGAAAACGGTGGCAGAATTACAATCGACCCTGATGCGAGACCAAGGAATCCAGTTCCACCAAAGCCAGCATCGCAAGACTTTGCCACAATTAACCAACTTGTCAAGGATGAGTTGGAGAAGACTGGAGCAGATGCAGACACTATTGCTCAGGCTGCTGAACAATCTTCGCTAACAAGCGGTCTGATGAGCATTAATGACTGGATTGACCAAACCATCGCAGTCAAGGGATATATCCAGGCTCAAGAGGATAGAGAAGATTTCATCCTAAGAACAGGAGCTGGTGCTACTAAATTCAACAAGTGGATGAAAAAGGCTGGTCTTTACTTCAACAAGCAAACTGGTCGCTGGTCAAGATGGGAAGATCGTTGAGGTGCCTTCATGGGGCTAATTCGATTTCTTCGTGGCTCCAAATTGTTAGGACAGGTAACAGAAATCCCGGGTAAGTCATTAGTCGAACATGCCTATGCGGCTAACGTTGACATTCCAACTAATTGCACAAGCGGTAACTGCGGTTCATGCATGGTAACTTTACTCTCTGGAAATGTAAGTTTACCTGAACCATTGACACCAGGGCTTGATGAAGAAATCGTCGAAGAAGGTGCGAGATTAGGGTGTATTGGAATCCCTACTGGTGATGTTGACATCGACATCTTACCACCAATCTGCGGAATTAACATGTCGGTGCCGATTTGGGTATGGGCACTAAACATAATTGGCGTCGTCTCTGCAATTTGGTTTCTCAGTTGGAGATTAAAAGCAAAACTCGCTGAAGTCGAAGAAAGGCATGTCGTAAGTGGAATTAAGCACAGAAAACGACTTGATGAATCAGAGTGATTCGCTGATTACTGGTTCTTCCACTCGGTTTCTTTCCTCTAACTGGTTAACTATTCCAAGCGCCGCCGTAGTTAGAACCATTGAAGCGATTAATGAAAGCAAAATCATCATCGCAGAAAATAATCCGAACGTATTGAATAATCCCATTGATGAGGTTGCGATGATAGAAAATCCAGCAATATCCGAGACTGCAGAACCGATTAGTGCTAAGGCGCAAGCACCTCCAACTCCATGTAGGGCATTTATGTGATTTGCGCCTTTCTCCTTTTCCTCGCGATACCGTTCAGTAACGTGAATACAATAATCAATTCCCACTCCTAAGGATATCGTAGCAATCGTAACCGTTACTATATTCAGCGAATAACCCAGTGCATAAATCAGGCCATACAACCATACAACCACCAAAAGAATAGGTGTCAATGAAACAAATGCCTGCTT
>JAPOHM010000082.1 GCA_029979405.1 Methanobacteriota archaeon | reverse complement strand
TTGTGGGTATTGCCACGGTTTAATTTCCATCCCAAAGGCAGAGTCACTCTGAACCACGCTCAAGAGCGTGGCATACAACTCCTTCATTAGCAGTTGGTGCAACCCCCCCGTGGAAGATTTCCCACACCAAAATTTGAAGCAGGTAGGCAATTTTTAAACCCCGACAATACATGTTTCTGCAATTAGAGCTCTAATTTGTATTCCGGAGAATTTGGACTCATTGAATCAACCCACTCAACTAGGCTTGTGCGTAAGGAACTGGCTTCTGTTGAGGTGTTGACTTGATGTTTTTGTGCCAGCTGATCACGCTCCGCCATTTGTACGAGGTCCATTTCATGTCTCTCATGTAGCGGCGTATATATTTTGCCTGATTTGGAGACTGCGATTGATGGTGGAGTGGCGTAAATCAATGTGCCGAGGAATACCATTGTTCCAATTCCAACACCTGCTCCAATAGCTACATCATTTTCATAAGTTTCACAGATGTCATCTGCGTCATAAGCGATGCAGTCTCCTCCAGCCGCCACTCCGATGGCAAAACAAAGAACAGCAACAGTAAGGCCAACTGCCCAACGTTTTGTGGCTGATTTTTTATTCGCAAGGTGTATTGGAGTGATTTCATCATATTGTGGTTTCATTTCGAGCCAATTTTCATGGTTTGCCAAAAGATACTCCGCACGCTCTAGTTCATCTTCTTCATGCATTACAATTGATTTCATGCGTTGAGAATAACTCTGCCGTTCTGAAGATAAGTTTTCTGCAATCAATCGTCTGGTATCATAGAGCCTCGTGCTAATTTCATTTGCTTTTTCCATATCAGCGACTTCTTCAAAATCAGATGAACTTAATTCCATCTGTCCTATGTTTTCAGATACAACATCAAGCATCATCAAGGAATATTCAGGGTAGTGTGGATGGGTTCTGTCCACTTTGTCTAAAAACAAGTGAATCTTCATCAGCATTTTCCGTTTCTCGACCAAGACTTCTTTGTTCAGGGCCTCCAGTTGTTGCATCAACAATTGTTGTTGCATCATTTGATTTTGCTGGTCAATCATCCTCGCTTGGTTTGCGAGTTGCTTGTTTTGATAGAGGTTTGAACCCACGTTAACAATATCTGCCCAACTGGACCTAGGCCTACTCATGGCACCAGACTACAATTGGTTGTTTATGTTGTTTACTGAGTTCAAATTGTTCGTAAGACAGTCCCCGTTGCCATATTGGTCAGAGTGATTGTCTGACTTTTCACACCCAAAAAGCCCTGTTTCCAATAAACATTGTAAATTCCCCCATCAGGGAGATTTATTGTTCCACTGGTTCCGGAAAAAATAGTTGATCCGTTGAGTTTGATTTTCCCAATTTCATGTCCATTCGTTATTCTCGCCGTCCAAGTTCTTGCGAGTGTTTTGAACGATACATCGTGCTCCACTCCAGTTGCTGGATTGGTGAACATAATCCTAAGATGCGTTGTCGGGAATACCCCCTTTTTGATCACTTTGATGGTCAAATCTTCAAGAGTGGTTGATTTGTATTTTCTCGATGCAAGATCAGTTTTTGTTGACTCAGGCCTTTGCGACTCAAAGGAATAAACAGATGTGTTTGATGTGGACGGAGGCGCAGTTGGAGTGTAACTCAATTCCACTTTTTCCTCTACAGGCTCCGGGAATTGTTGAGGCGCGGTATCATATTTTCCCGGAGGAGCAGGTATCCACTGCTCGCCATCCCACATCCACTTGCCATCCGGCGAGAGTGTTCCAGTCATGTATGTTAATTTGCCATCAAATAAATAAAACTCACGACATCAAGACTCTCGGTGATAAGCGCACGAGTAAGGTGAAATTTGACAAAAAATAAATCGTTTCCCAAGCAGTGATTTTGTCTACGCCCCGCTGTCTAAGGGTCCTATTCTCAATGCCATGCGGTCAAGCACAGTGTTTAGGAGGGGTCCCAGTGGGGCGTATTGATGGTTACCCTTTGTACTGGATTAGACAAATAATCCAATTATGAAAAATATTGCAACTCCAAGACAAAACAGTGAGAATAGGATGTCTACAATCATGCCAACCATTGAACCTGTATTTGATAATCCAGTTGACATCTGCCAGTCAGATTTTCCTTTGTAATGAACAGCATCAAGAGCACTTGCGATACCAAGGAAAAAGCAACATGATGCGTTTCCTAGAAGAATCGGGCCCTCATCACCCATTCCCATTCCTCCAAAGATAAGGAATCCAAAGTAAGACATTATACCGATCCCTAACGGTAGGTACGACCAGGTTCTGTAATTCACGTCAGGCGAATAATTTAGGTTAACATAGACCACTTGTGGCATTTGTTGCATTTGGGGCATTTGCTGTACCTGTTGCATTTGAGGAACCTGCCCATAGAGTTGTTGAGTCACGGGAATCTCAACAGGTTGTGGTGCTGGCGCTTGAGGTTGATTTGGAGGTTGCATCTGCATTAGTTAAAGAGGAGGCCGATTTAACCGCTTCCGTCTCAATCGAAATACGCAGATATTATTTCAAGAGGTCATCTCTTGCGATGTTGAATACATTTTTCCCCCGAGATGTTATCTTGATTTGCCATATAGGGTCGTTTGGACAAAACGTTCGAAGCATGTTTTTTCTTGACCAGTGACGTTTGGCTTCGTTTTGGTCGAAATATTTCCCCCACTGAGTCCAGCGGTTTTCTGCACGGCTTGCCATCAACACATCAACCGGTTTGAAGGTGCCAAATTCTTGGGTAATAGATGTCCAATTCAGTTTGTCATACCTATCCTCTAACCCCTGGTGCAGGTCTCCAACTATCTCATAACCAACTCCTTCATTTGGGTCAAGACTTTCTATATGTCCCGGAAATAATTTCTCCAAATGCGTACGCTGACTTTCGGTTGTTTTGGCTGAAATTAGTAACGTATCGTGACCGCTTGGGCCTAATCCAGTGTGTAAATCAATAGCCCAAATTCTCTTTACGTTTTTTAGAGTCTCATCAAGCCATTCGAGCAAAATTTTGGGCCCATCTTGTAGTTCATAACCACCGAATTGTATAGCTTTAGGATATTCATATTGCCCCTCAGCGACCCACTGCTTTAGATTGTTAAATCCGTGCTTCATTATCAATCTCAAAGCCTTCAGTTTTAACCATCTCTCTTTTTCTTTTGGAGGGGTTTGTGGGTTGATGAAATCCTTGATGTGATAATAACCTTCTGGAGAACCAGTATATTCCTGCTCTTTTGTTAGGAAGTTTCTGTTTAAATCGACATTATTCTCGTTAAATCTTCTCCACCACGCCATTCCGTAGGGGTTGATAGCGTGGATGAAAATCACAGCATGACTATCAAATGCATCTTCCTTAGCCATTTCATTCATTATTGATAGCTGAATTGCGCTTCCTGGATAACCCTCGACACCGTGAATGCCACTTGATGACATTAACACTTTTTTCGAATTGATATCACCCACTATTGCAACATCGATACAAAGCGGTTCTCCGTCTGGGCCGACCATGTCAAGATTAAGTCGTTCATTTGTTACCGAATGGCCAGCTTCTCGTAGATCATCACAAGCGATCAGAAACCTTCCTGCCGCTTCTGCATAGGAATTAGAAAACCAGAAGCGCCCTTCCATATTTGCCCTACATGTATCAATCGCTTGAATCTATGCTTGTAACATTAGTCAGGTTTTAGTGCATTTTTTGTAAGGTAATTTTTACCGATGGATATGGACGATGCACCTTTACTGACTATGACTAAGTCAAGAATCGTTGATGATTTTCCAAAGTTGAGCGATAAATCAAATATGCTCTATCAAACACTTTCGACGCTCTGCTCTTTCCATAGCTGTGAAGATCTCGCAAGTTTTCTTTTTTCAGCAATGTTTAGAGATTTGGTGAAGAACGAATCGCCTTGGATAATTTTCGAGATAGGTGTTTACAAAGACCATACTATTGTGATGGATGCAATCCCGATCGTTGGCGGAATAAAGTTTGCAGATTCTTCTATGAAAGGCATAATTCCTGATAACATAGTAGAGGTTTTTGCTGAAGATGAGTGTTGCACAATATTACATAACTGGATAGAAGGCAACTTGAATGGATGAAACGATTCCTTGAAGTGCATGCGACTCACGGATTCAAACAAGGGGATGTCATGAAAGGCAAGAAACTCCGTGATGTTTTGCCAGACCCTGACCCTGAGCAAACGCTTGAATGGCAGGAAGCGATTCGTGCCGTTAGTGATGCATTAGGTCCTGAAAGGGCACACAGGCTACTGTTAGAAACCATCGGGGCGGCTCAACGGGAAGGTATTGAAATCGACGTAGTCAATACCCCATATCTCAACACGATTCATCCGTCCGAAGAGCCAACATATCCCGGCGATTTGGAAATCGAAAAAAGAATACACGGCGTAATCACCTGGAATGCAATGATGATGGTTACTCGTGCCAACAAAGCCAACGACGGTATTGGAGGACACATATCCACGTTTGCTTCCAATTCACATTTGTGGGAAGTTGGCCAAAATCACTACTACAGAGGAAAAGACCTTGATGGCTGGGGAGACCATGTTTACTGGCAAGGCCATGCAAGCCCCGGAGTCTATGCGAGAGCATGGCTTGAAGGACGACTATCGAGAGAGAATATTGATAATTTTAGAATTGAGTGTGAGGGTAACGGCCTCTCTTCATATCCACATCCAAGGCTTATGCCTGAATTCTGGGAGTACCCAAGCGTATCCATGGGATTAGGTGGAATGACAGCTATTCATACAGCACGTTTCAACCGTTATCTCGCCAACAGAGGTCTTGCCGACACATCAAACTCAAGAGTGTGGTATACAATGGGCGATGGCGAATCTGATGAGCCTGAATCACTTTCGCAACTAACACTCGCCGGCAGAGAAGATTTGAACAATGTTATCATGATAATGAATTGTAATCTCCAAAGACTTGATGGGCCTGTACGTGGAAATTCGAAAATTGTACAGGAATTGGAAGGGCGATTCAGGGGTGCTGGCTGGAACGTAATCAAAATTCTGTGGGGCTCTATGTGGGATGATTTATTCGCAAGAGACTCTGATGGTGTATTGGCGAATCGACTACAAGAATTGGTTGACGGCGATGAGCAGAGAATTTTCACCAGCGACGCGGCAACTTTCCGAAATGAATTATTCAACACCCCCCAATTGAAAGCAATGGTATCTCATCTAAGCGATGAGGATTTAGAATCCTTAGCTGCAAATTTGGGTGGTCACGACATGGTCAAAATTAACGCAGCATATGCGGCGGCAGAGTCGAACGACAGCCCAACCGTCATTATCGCTCGAACAATCAAGGGATACGGTTTGGGGCCAGCCTTTGCGGGAAGAAATTCGACCCACGGGAAGAAAAAAGCGGATGAAGATTCGATTAAGTGGATGCGAGACGATTTGAATTTGCCATTTACTGATGATGAATTGAAAGAATATCCGTTTGTCGATCCATCTTCAGTGCCCGAGTTAGTTGAATATGTGAAAACCAGAAGAAAAGAAATGGGTGGCTATTGCCCAGAGAGAAGAACGCCCAAATCAGATATTTCTCCACCAGGTGAAGAAGGATATTCAACTTTTGACGAGGGAACGAAAGGAGAAATGCAGGTTTCTACTACAATGGCATTCGTTAGACTTCTTCGTAATCTGATGAAGGACAAATCGGTTGGTAACAGAATTGTGCCAATCGTGCCCGACGAAGCGCGCACTTTTGGAATGGACCCATTATTCGCTGAATTTGGGATTTACCATCCAGATGGCCAACTATACACCCCAGTAGATCATAAAATGATAATGAAATACAAAGAAAGCGACAAAGGACAAGTTTTGGAAGAGGGCATTTCTGAAGCAGGTGCGTTTTCAACATTCATTGCAAGCGCAACATCGTATTCCACCCAAGGGTGCCCAACAATTCCGTTTTACATCTTTTACAGCATGTTTGGATTCCAAAGAGTTGCTGATTTGATTTGGTCAGCTGCTGACCAAAGGGCTCGAGGCTTCATGATTGGAGCAACCTCAGGAAGAACCACTCTGAATGGTGAGGGGCTACAACATCAAGACGGGCACAGTCTTTTGATGGCACATACAAACCCTGCTGTTAGGGCTTACGACCCAGCGTTTGCATACGAATTGGCAACCATTATCAGAAGTGGTATTGATGAAATGTATGTAGATGAAAGAGATGTGATGTATTACATCGCCGTGTATAACGAAAATCACCCTATGCCACCAAAACCTACCGGTGTCGATGAGGGAATCGTCAAGGGACTATACAAACTGAGAAGCATTCCAAAGAAAGAGGGCCCAGTTGTAAGATTGATAGGTTCAGGACCAATAATGCTACAACTTTTAGCGGCAGTTGAAATTCTTGAGAAATATGGAGTTTTGTCTGAGATATGGTCAGCTACCTCTTATGGTGAATTAAGAAGAGAAGGGCTTGATTGTGAAAGAGAAAATAGATTGAATCCTTCTGCGGACAGAAAGCAACCATATGTAGAAGAAATGCTCGGTGATGGTAAATATCCAACGATTGCAGTTA
>JAPOHM010000116.1 GCA_029979405.1 Methanobacteriota archaeon | reverse complement strand
TAGCTGCACCTACGATGATTGATGGCGAAGTTGGAGAAATCGAACCAGCAACTGAATTTATTCCAGAATCTGAACATGTAATGAAATGGTCAAACCCGACCGTTGACGAAAATGGAAATGATGTCTCTGAGCCTGTTATCATTAAATTATCATGGGAATATAATGGCAAAAAGTACTCTGAAGAGGTTTCCATAGATGTAACCAATGAGAGGTATCTCACAGATAGTTTCAACATAACAGAACAGGGAATTGATAAGAATTCAGTTGTTGTTGGGAAAAAGACCAGTTTTTACATAATTTCAACAATAAATGTCCCAGTCTCAGTAGAGCAAATCTCTGGTCCAGTTCCAGCTGCTGATGAAACAGGTTATCCGCTTGTTGACACATTTGTGATTTCATACGAAATCAATGTTCTATTTGCGGATGGGGAGCCGGTTTTCGAAATTCTCGAACTTATTGGCTATCTGTTGATGTTTTCTATGGTCATAATTTACAGCTATCCTTCTGAGAGTGTGTTAATAAAATTCAGTAAATTAATCGGTAAAGAAACGATGTTAAAATATTCACTATATGTTATCGCAGTTTTGACAGTTGTATTAGCAGGTGGCCTAAATGTATCTTCTTTTTTTGGTGCGTTAGCATGGATATTATCTGCAATACTCATACTTAGAATGCTTCAGGGTATAGAACGGATGATGAGCATAGGACGTGAATTGAGCGAAACATCTAGGCTAAAGCACTCAATTAGTAACAGGGATGGTTTGCTGATGTGGTCAAGGTTAGTGCTGGTCGCCTCTACCCTATTCATCCCAATTTCAATAGATATACCATTCTTAACTGAGAGATATCAAGATATATTTTTGCCGTATTCATCAGGTATTAGAGCCGCATTTTACGGTACAATATATGTCATGTCGATAGCTATGATAGTTTCAATCCCTATTTCATTCGGCGCGGCGATTTATTTGGAAGAATATGCTTCTCCCACAAGAATGACGAAACTAATTCAAGCATTGGTAACTAACCTTGCCGGTGTCCCTTCGATTGTTTTTGGTATGTTTGGATTGGCCATATTTGTAAAACAAGGAGGTATTGGATTGGGGCTTGGTCCTTCAGTATTAGCTGCGGGATTGACGATGGGTGTCATGGCGATGCCGATTATTGTTTTAGCAGGCCAAGAGGCGCTTAGAAGTGTTCCAAGGTCTTTGAGAGAATCTGCCTACGGAGTCGGTTGCACAAAGTGGGAAGTAACAAAAGACCACGTTTTGCCATCAGCAATGCCTGGTATGATGACTGGAAGCATTCTTGCAATGAGTAGAATTATGGGCGAAGCCGCACCATTGATGGTAGTTGGCGCTGCTACAGTGATGTACTTTGACCCAGAACCTCTTGCTGCAATTTTCGGAGGTAACGCAGACTACACAGTAATTCCACTTCAGATATATTTCTGGACCTCTGAACCAGGGCACTCTTGGCATTCGATGGCGGCGGCCGCAAGTATTGCACTAATCGTACTTTTAATTGCAATGAATAGTATTGCAATCGTATTAAGACAACATTTCAGAAAGAGGCTAAACTCATGAGCGAAGAAATAGGTGGAGAAATTGTTCCTGATTCTACAAGGGAACTAGAAATAGATGGTGAAACGGATTTGATGATCGAGGACTTAGACCTCTGGTATGCTGATAAGCAGGCATTATACGGAGTTTCACTTCCAATTGCAAAGAATTGTGTCACAGCCCTAATCGGCCCTTCTGGATGTGGAAAAAGTACTCTTTTACGGACGATTAATCGTATGAATGATTTAATTCCAATTTGTCATTATGAAGGAAAAATCATGCATGGGGATGTTGAAATCACTGCTAAAGATGCTGATTTAGTTCAAATTCGTAAGAACATTGGTATGGTGTTTCAAAGACCTAACCCCTTCCCAAAATCAATTTATGATAACGTTGGATACGGCGTTAAATTACACCATAAGCCGACAAGAGAAGAGTTGGATAATATTGTCGAAAAGAGTCTCAAAAGGGCTGCAATATGGTCAGAAGTTTCAGACCGATTACACGACTTAGGGACCTCTCTTTCAGGAGGGCAGCAACAAAGACTTTGTATTGCTAGAACAATCGCTATTGAACCAGATATTATTCTGATGGACGAACCATGTAGCGCTTTAGACCCAATTGCAACTGCAGCAATTGAAGAATTAATTTTAGAGTTAAAGAAAGATTTCACGGTAGTTATAGTCACTCACTCCATGTCACAAGCTGCAAGAGTAAGCGATTACACTGGGTTTATGTATCTTGGAAGGATGGTAGAATTCGGAAAAACCGACAAGATATTTTCAGATCCAAATTTGGAATTGACGAACAGATACATTACAGGAAGATTTGGTTGAGGTGAAAAAATGCCACCAATAAGAACGGGATTAGATGAAAGACTAAAGACGATTAGGAATGAATTACAAATTTATTTTGATGAGGCAAAGAACGCTTACTCGGATGCTATCAATGCTTTTACAAAGTTAGATTCAGAAGTTTATTCTGAAGTAAAGAAGGTAAGGGCAAAAGCTCGAGAAATAAATTGGGACTTAACAAATGATTTGCTATTAATTTTGGCAATTAACCAACCATTGATGGGTGATTTGCGAATCGTTGCATGCTATCTTAGAGCCGTTGATACTGTTGAAAGATTGGTTAGACACGCTAGAGATATCGCAAAATCTGACAGGTCTCTTGATGAAAATGCAGATGAATTACCAGATGTAATCGTTGAATCAGTTCTTGAGATGCACTCGTCTTTAGACAAATTAATCGACATAATTAGTTCTTGTTTGATTGAAATTATAGAAGTTCCAGAAGATGAAGTAAAGGCTCTATGGGCAAATGTGAAGCTTGCTAGAAAGAAAGCCATTGCTGCATTATCAAGCCTAGATTCTCAAACGATGGGTGGTAAAGCCGCCCGCCTTGACGTGGTAAACATCGTAAATAGAGTAGATAGATCTGCATACAACATACTGCGTTTGGGTGGGTTGTGGCATTATGCGTTGCATAATGAGCACATCATTTTGGATGATTGATCATAAGAAACCAAAAGCATCGTATTTTTGCGCAAAAGTATAGATCATAATTGGTACAATGATAATACCCATTGCATGAGAGCGTCTAATTCCAATTCTTGGTGGAATCAGTCCGAGTATCGTTCCAACGATTAAGACAATCATGCCAACCCAGCCACAGGAGAGCCACACCAATACTACAATGAAAATAACTACTCCAAGCACCATTGATTGTAGAGGTACTGCTTCATGCAGTTGCAATATTCCTCTCCCTACGTGTTTCATAAGTGGAACCGCAATAATTCCAGCAGCAATCGTGATTGCGATAAGTCTGATGAAATCAGTGGTGGGGTGAAGTCCACTCCATGTGTCAATAGGGTACATTTGCTTTAATGCAAGAGTTGCACCTGACCTTGACCTTCCTATGATGTATAGGAAACCAAGAACCATAACCGTCACAGCTGTATTTGTCGCAGAGAGTAGAGCGATGATTTCGAGGTCCTGCTTAGTGTGAGGGCTCTCTCCTTCTCCTGCGGCTTCCGCACGAGCCAATGCAAGCAATTCTTCATCGGTCATCTCAGTTAGTTTCCTCGTCTCCCAGTCAAGCCCATATCCTTCTTTACCCTGAATCTTGGCCGCAACATTTCTGCCTCCCATGACCAGAACAGTTGCTTGAGCGGCAGTCATTCCAGGCAAAACGCCCATGGCTGCACCAGCGCAAGATGAAAGGAAACATGGAACCACGAGTGGCCCAGTAGCGGGAAGTTCCCAATCTTCCTTTTGAGGCGGTATCTCAGACGTAGTTGCGTAAATGTCAAGCAAATTTGCAATACCGAATAATCCTCCCAGCGCGGGAAGTAGTAATCCAGCACCAGGCATGCCAACAGGTGAAGTTACTGGAAGGTTGAAAATGCCCCAGCCATACAATCCTGTAAGAAGGAAGAACGATGTAGCTGCAATGTATCCTGCAAATCTTGAATCATTGCCTAATTTGCCACCTGTTGCCTTTTGTACCCATTCTGGAAAATCAAGTCTTGTGGTTTCTGTTGCAATTAGGAGGATAGATATCGACAAAAGAACAAATGGAAGGGCACTACGGAGATGGTCATAAAAACCAAGTTCAGGACCAAAAGCAATTCTTGCGGCAACAATCAGTGGTAATGAAAGAAATAATCCAAGTTGACTACCCCTTGCGGAATATGCAACGCCACGAGGAGCATTGCCGGATAATAACATCCTATGGCCGGGAAGTAACGACAATGCTGTATCTGCGCCGGGAGCACCTATCAGTGCAGATGGTATGTAATTCAGAAACGTATGAACTATGCCTGTTGAGACGATGATTCCAGCAGCGGCTGAAAGTGGGATTCCTATAGCTAGTAGTGCAGGGGATATTCCAAGAAGAATTAACGCTACATTGTTTACGTGGAAACCAGGAATTAAACCAGTGAGGGAGCCAATACATACGCCGAGGAATAATGCGAATAGCATCCATCCCATTTCAGCGAAAAAAGCCTCCATATTAACCACCTTCAGAAATCCTCAGCATCGTCCGCAATCCCATTGCCGTCCAAGTCTATGACATCGGCTGAGCTGAGGACGTAGTAGTGGGAAAGGGTCACATCGTTCGGCATTTCTATCAACCGACCAACCCACTTCAAAGTCAAATTTTCATGGAATGAATTCAAACCTATTGAACTCGGGTCGATATCGATCACAATCTTTTGCTCACCGCCTTCCTTCTGCAGATATGTTACCCCATCAATTTCAACAACATTACCTACGATACTGGTTATCTTATTCAGGTCATAAAATTGTGGTGCCCCGTCTGCTAAATCATACGGATTAGGGTCAGGGGTATCACCAGTTAGTACAAGTTCGTGTACGTTTAATTGAAATTCGTTTGAATTACTGTTCCATGAAATTGATACATCCGTCCTTTTCGCTAACTATCGCCACGGCGGAGACTGAATTGTTACGCATGACACGGAAAGCATCAATGCACGACGTCGATGGCGTGACCGAAACGATCCCGTACGTAGAAAGTGGCT
>JAPOHM010000131.1 GCA_029979405.1 Methanobacteriota archaeon | reverse complement strand
TTTCAAGCATTGATTTAACATCGTCTAACCTTTCAACCTGTTTCAAAACCATGCCGATATGATAAATTAAGTCGATATTCTCTTCAGTTAGGTGAGGTCCTAAACCATCCATTACATTCATTGCTTCAGACGTTTTTCCTGATTTTGTCAATTCGAGAGCTGTGACTACTTCTCTATGCACCTGCCTTGGATCCCATGGTTCTGATTCTGGCCAAGGCCAGAAACGGCCACTGTTTTGTGGGACTGGCGCTACTGGTTGCTCTATTGGTGTAACTTCATCCGAGACGGGAGTTGATACTTCTTGAGGTATTACTTCTTCTTGGTTTTCAGGTTGTTGAGGTTCTTGATCGATACTGTTCGCGTCTTCAACTTCGACATCTTGTTGAGGCGCCTCAGTTATTTCTTGTTCGACGACAGGTTGAGGTAATTCGTCGAAATCTAAGTCTGGTATTTCTGGTAACGCTACAGTAGCGGGAGTTGGTGCAGGCGCCTTTTTTACAGAAGTCAAGTCAATCTTGTTTTCGTATATGTCTTCTCCAGGAAGTGATGGCAATTCACTTCCACCAACGTGTCCTCTCAAGTCTCCATCCATTTCTGGGGCATTTGGTGAAAATACGTTCCCTTTTCCTCTGTGAACCGGTTCTGGAACATCGGCTAACGGGTCGATACCTGAAAAATCTATTTTGTCATAATCTTTTATTGGCTCTCCAACTTCATCCGCAGAGATTTCTTCTTCTTCGTGCGAAACAGTTTCGTTAAGTTCAGGAGATGATGATTCTATGAAACCGACCTTTTCCGGCTCCTCACTTTCAAAGTCTGTAACCTCGTATTGATTTATTTCAAGTGGGTCTGCATCCATTGCTAATACAACATCGCGTGCTTCTGATTCTTCATAAGAATCGTCTTCATCAGACATCAACTCATCGAATAGTGAATCACTAACTTCTTTCGATACGTCTTCTCCTTGGTCTCTTGGGGCCTTCTGTAACTCGTAATAGCATTGAACGCAAGTCGTGGCTCCATTAGCGTTAACATACTCACAGAATGGGCATTTTTCGCCCTCGGTTTCTGTAGTCGCTTTTCGCCTGAACATCGCAATCAGCAACTACTCCGCGTTCAATTTCCTTGTTAAGTCTCACCCATTCCCGACCACCGGAAACATGCTATACCTGTCTCTTCACAGTTAATTCATGGGCGAAAAGGGCGAGGTGCGAAAAATGAGCACTCGCTCAGAAGGTCGTAAATCAAAATTTGTTCGTCACGAAAATAAGTGGATGAAGTCTCAAGACCACTTTAATTGCTTTACCAACTTAATCAAAGTTGAATTAGATGACGAATTAAACCTCGTAAATGAGCGTTGGAAAAATTGGACAAAATCTCGTTTAGTAGAGGCAGGTCTTACATTATTTGATTTGAGGGGGCGGTCATCAGGACGATTTTTTGGAGACCCTATTCTAATTTTTGAGTCAAGAGATGGTCCATTACCATACCACAAATTCGGTCATGGAGATATGGTGATAATTTCCAGGGCAAGACCTTGGGGAGAGAAAGTCATCGAGGGAGTGGTTATGGATACCAATAAAAAACGGATTCGAATAATAGTAACTGAAAAGCCATCTGACCTCAAAAAAGGTGGATGGCGATTGGACAGAGGTGCCAATCGAGTCGCCCATGACCGCATGCATGAAGCTCTGATTTCTTTTCACTCAACCGAGGGGGATGGCGGGACTTCTCTACGAGACTTACTTCTTTGTCAACCACACGACTTGGAGGCATCTGCATCTATGAGGCCAGACATACATGGTCAGAAACCAAGACCAATCAATCTTGATGGAATGAAACTTGATGATAGTCAAAGAAAAGCAATTGAGAAATCGGTTTTACAGCGTTTAACCTTAATTCAGGGACCTCCGGGAACGGGCAAGACCCATACCGCGGTTCATTTACTAAAGGCGTTAACTGAAATGGGAAGAGGGCCAATACTTGCGTGTGCTGAATCAAACGTTGCCGTAGATAATTTACTCGAGGGGTTATTGAACATCGGTGTAAAAGCAGTTCGCTTTGGCAGGCCTGTAAAGGTGAGGGAGAGTTTGCGAGAGGCAACTTTAGATGCACTATCGGCTAAGCACCCAAAACAGGATGAAATCGCTTTCATACAGGAAGAGATGGATGGAATAAGAGCGAAATTAAATGATTTGAAAGGAAAAGAAAGGGGCTTGGCCCACAGGGATATCAACAAAAATTACCGAGAAATTCGCGACCTAGAATCGAGAATTATTAACGACGTATTATCAGGAGCTGAAGTCCTATGTACCACAAATATCGGAGCAGGCCACTTTACACTTGAAAGTAGAAAATTTCCAATCGTGTTAATCGATGAAGCAACACAAGCAAGTGAGCCTTCGTCATTAGTGCCAATAGTAAAAGGCGCAAGACAACTAATTTTGGTTGGAGACCATAGACAATTACCTCCTACAGTCATTAGTCAAACGGCAGAGGACGGGGGTTTAAACATCCCAATGTTCGAACGACTAATCGAAAATGGCATTCCATCACATATGTTAACCACGCAATATCGAATGCATTCTACAATTCGAGAATTTCCTTCTGCTAGGTTTTATGATAACAGATTAGAAGACGGTTGTAGCGATTCAGCCAGGCCTCCCCCAGCGGGTTTCTTGTGGCCGGATTGGTCCAAACCTGTTGCATTTGTGCCCGTTCATGGTTCTGAGATAAATGATAATACGAGTTCTTCAAAATCGAATATGGATGAAGCGGCGATGGTTGTAAAGGTGGTTAATGACTTACTTGTCGCCATGGATTTGAGTCCTGAAGATATAGGTGTAATAAGTCCATATTCGGGGCAGGTCAGATTGATTAGACAACTATTTGATGATGGAATTGAAGGTCTTGAAATCAAATCTGTAGACGGGTATCAGGGTCGTGAAAAGGAAATAATTGTTCTTTCAACCGTAAGGTCGAACGAAGATGGAATCGTTGGGTTCCTTTCGGATTACAGGAGGCTCAACGTTGCACTAACAAGAGCGAAAAGAGGACTTATTGTGATTGGAGATGACAGAACCTTGAGAAACGATCCAACTTGGTCTAGTTGGCTTGAATGGATTGGAGATTCGAATTTAATGGCATGGCACGTTGTTAACTCCTGATAACCATCCTTTCAAACCCTAATCGTTACGGAGGTTCATGGCGGATTCCCCTGTAAAGATCAATAATCCGGGCACCATGGCTCAGGCTGCCGTTGCAGCAACCGCGCCTGAAGGGATGCTTATCGCACCGCTGTGGAAGAGAATTGTCGGATTTATGTTAGATGTCTTTCTCTTAATGGTCATACTTGGGTTCGCAACTCAAGCAACATTTTTTGCATACTTAGGTGCTGTTGATTTACTATTAACAAGTCAAGCAATTTATGTTTTGATAACCTACATGTTACACCTTTCTCTATTCTGGCTTTACTTCAAATACACGGGAAGATATTACGGAAGGTCTCTAGGTCAAAGAGCGATGAGAATCGCTATAGTGCACGATGATGGGAGCCTTCTTGGAGAAAATCACTGGGGTAGGCGTGCGGCTCACAAGACAAAATATGTTATTCCGTACATAGGATTGATTTTTGGGTTGTGGGATGTTTTCAAGATTTATACTCATGAAACCAAAAGAAGCCCCGTTGACCTATCAAATCACACTGTAGCTGCCGTTGACTGGTCGCTTCCGGCAAATACTCGCGGAGGGCTTAGATAAGTCTGCTAAGTATGGTTGTCTTCAAGTATGGCAGGGTTAGTGGAGAGGTGAGTGGGCGACATGACTACTGCTACTTCCGGAAAAAACGGTTCCTTGAGCGCCGAGATTCTTGAAATCAAAATGGAAATTGATGATGATGATGAAGATGTCATACAAGTAACCGTGTCAATCTCCAATGAAGCACCTGTGCCAATGGGAGGATTGGACGTCGCCGTGATAACAAATGATGGCCGAAAATATGGTTCAAAAGAAGGCGTTACAAGTCTCGGACCAGGGGTAGAAAGGAACTGGGATTTCGAATTCCCATTAGATTCTGGAGAATGGACGTTTGTTCTGAATGGTTCCGGCTCTGAAATAAAAATGGGCCCGTTTGAACATGACTTTGAATACAGCGCAACGCAGGGGAGAAAACTCTCCAATACTATGGGTTCATCATTATTCGCAGGAGCTTTTGGAGACGACTTAACCGATTTCGGAAATGTTCGAGAAAGAGAGGTAATCGACCCAATAAAGGTGGTAATGACAAGTTGTTCCGCTGAAAATTCGATGGGAGGAGATACCTTGATCAAGGCTGATTTGGATAAATTATCGACCGGAATGACTTCTACATCTGGATCGGATGCAAGAGATGCCCCGATTCTTAATACAAATCCAATAAGAGAAGCGCCGATGTCCCAGACATCGCGAACTACTGACCCACTACTCGCACACAATGCTTCCTCTTCCTCGATGAGAGATGCACCTATGCTTCCAAGTCAAAGAGATGAGGTTCCCGCGACAGAAAACACTCCTGCTGAACCAGCAATTGACCCTTTATTTGCTCCTATTGTTCCTAAGCCAAAACAGGATGTATCAATGGATGCTCCTCAGCCACCAACTGGCCCACCAACGCCTCCTTCAACACCATCACCAACGCCTCCTTCAACACCACCACCAACTCCACCAAGTGGCCCACCAACGCCTCCTTCAACACCGCCACCAACTCCACCGAGTGGGCCAACTGGTCCACCAACCGGTCCGCCCAC
>JAPOHM010000117.1 GCA_029979405.1 Methanobacteriota archaeon | reverse complement strand
ATAAGCTTCCAACATTAACTCAAAGTCCATCTACATGGGACATAATCGCATCATTTATTCCGTTGTTAGGAATAGGATTTTTAGCATTTAAAACAAAAACGATACGTGATTTCAAACAAAATAATTCATTAGCCATCGCTTCATTATCAATTGGATTTTGCGCATTCATATGGGCTCATTATGTTTGGTTTTATGATATTGAATTTACAACTTGGACTACAAAATGGATAAGGAAATCAATAGGAATTTTATCTGTAATTATTGTCACTAGTTGCATATTCTATCTGACATTCTTGAAAAGCCAAAGAGAAGAGTTCTCTACTCCAAATATCCCAGATTGGAGTCCTTACATATTGTTAGCAGCAGTACTTTGGCAACCTGATAGTAGACTGTCTCCGGCTTTACTAGTATTCGCAACAGCACTAATTTTGTATCTGAGAAAATATGGGAAACCTACGAAAAATAAGCTTAATTCTTATGTTTTTCTGATTATTATTCTATTACCTCTATGGACAATTGTAAGTTATTATGTTGGATTGATAATAAATATTCCAATTTATGAGTTGACTGGAATTGATTTCTTCTACAAATTCTGGCAACAAATTGTCTCAACTTTTTCAACTGAGAACACACTTCCTGCACTTATACTCGCAGTTATTGCCTCTTTCATTGCAGACAGAATTTCTCACAAAGAGTCAAATTTGCAATTCTTAAAGTTAGCAATTCCTCTTTCTATCATTATCGTTCTTCATTCATTAGGTAATTCGTGGTACGATAGAATAATTTTAACTTGGATTATTTTTACTGTGACTCAAAGTATTTTTGAGAGAATAGAGCATGAATATTCGGTGAAATCCCCATTTAGAGCAAAATGGATTGAGTTATTTGCCCTAAGCATGATTATTCCAACATGGGGCGTTTGGCCCGCAGTAATCACCTTACTAATCGTAAGGAGCACTCCTATTTTTGTCGAAGAGAATCTCGAATGGTTGAAAGAGAAGAAAGATGACAATCTTCTGGAATCGTGCAGGCTAACTGTATTAGCAATAATTCCATACCTTCTTCTCTGCATCATTTGGACTCATTATTCATTATTGACACCGATGGGCTTGATAGAATTCAATCCAAGTAAAATCATCGTAACTGGTGGTTTCTTTGGAGCAAGGACAGACCCTCCAATAATTTGGATGGCTACAATGATAACAATTCCTCTCGTAATATCGTGTACGATGACGGTAAATACATGGAGCAAGGCGGGATTCGACTTGTTCCCTGCTATTTTCTTAACCATGTTTTTGGTATTGACCAATGTCTCGGTAATGTGGATGGTTCTTTTCAGAACTCAAGTACTGCTCATGATTGGATTTTCTACCGTAGTATACCTGTTCTGGATTGTTTGCTTGTATTTAGGACAACACAGTTTGACTGCATTACTCAATACTGATTCATCTGAGTGATTTAACACGCTTACTTGAAGAATTATTAGGGGTTGGAAGTATCATGGCGGAGTTGACAAACCCTGAGAAAAGGCTACTTCGCACACTAAAGACAAAACATGAAGATTGGAGTCTTGAGGAGATTCTTACGGCTTGTGAATGGGATGACCAAGCAATTGCAGTTTCTGCAGGCCATGGATTATCTAATCATGGTTTTGTAAAGATTTCAGAATCCTCAAAGAGAGATATAATTCTCGGCGTCGAGGGACAAAATGCATTAGCAAATGGATTGTTAGAAGAGCGTTTATGGGAATTTATCCAAAAATCCAATGAAGTAACGATGGCAGATATATCGAAGAACTTTGAAAAACATGAAGCCGGTCCGGGTATTGGTTTACTGAAAGGCTTGGGTGTATCGATTGCAGGTGGGAAAATTTCATTCGATGATGGGAATTTTATCTCCAAAACTATCCAGTCAAGGAAAGAATTCCTGCAATCCCCGGATATCGATAATGACCTTGTTGACCATTTCAAAGGGCGAAAAAATCTCATCGAAATTGTAGAGGTCGTTACACGATCTTGGAAAATCACACCCGAGGGAATTAACATTCACGAAGATGATTTGCAAGAAATTGTCCAAATTTCTGAAATTACACCCGAACTTTTGCAAACATCAGAATGGAAAAATGCTGAATTCAGACCTTATGATGTTTCTCTTGAGGCTTCCATTCCGCGGACTGGAAAAAGTCACCCTATGCAGGCACTTATCGAAAGGATAAGGTCGATATTTTTGGAGATGGGCTTCTCTGAGATTGTAGAAGATTATGTTCAAACTGCAGGATGGAACATGGACGCACTATTCATACCTCAAGATCACCCTGCACGAGAAATGCAAGACACATTCTACCTCGACAATCCAAAATCTGTCCCAATCGACTCTAAGTTACTGAATAGTTGGAAGGATATTCACGAACATGGAGGAGACACCGAATCCACAGGATGGGGCGGAACATTTAGCGAGGAGATTTCTCAACGAGGTTTGTTGAGAACACATACAACCGTCAACACAATTCAATATCTCGCCGCAAATCCGACTGAGCCGTGTAGAGTTTTCGCAATTGACAGGGTATTCAGAAAGGAGAGCATAGACAGAACCCATCTTCCTGAATTTCACCAAATTGAAGGCATAATTATGGAGCCTGGTGCGAATTTGGGTATGTTGGTTTCAACGCTAAAGACATTTTATCAAAAAATGGGCTATCCAGAAGTAAGAGTAAGACCAGCATATTTCCCATACACCGAGCCATCACTGGAGGTTGAAGTAAAGTGGCGAGGAAAGTGGCTTGAGTTGGGAGGCGCAGGTATTTTCAGACCTGAAGTAACTGAACCTCTGGGAATAAAAGATCCGGTCTGCGCTTGGGGCATGGGATTAGAAAGATTAGCGATGTTAGTTCTCGGCTTAGACGATATAAGGCAACTGTACATCTCAGACTTAGATTGGCTCAGAAATCAGCCAATTCTTTAGACATCTGTATACTCAAACTTATTATTGCTCCGTATTCAGGGCGCTTTATGCAAATGATGGTATCAAACACGGAAACTATCCCGGGGGCTCAAATTAGTCAGCACATAGGGATAGTTACTGGTTCAACTGTACGAGCGAAGCATATTGGAAAGGATATTCTTGCTGGATTCAAGAATATCGTCGGAGGAGAAATAAAAGCTTATACAGAACTCCTAAATGAAGCGAGGAATGAAGCACTTCAGAGAATGTTGACTGCTGCAAACGCAATGGGAGCAAACGCAGTAGTTAATGTAAGGTTTGCAACGAGTAGTGTATCTGGTGGTGCTGCAGAGCTTTTCGCATATGGAACCGCAGTTATTGTTGCTCAGGGGTGATGTTCTTTGGACCCTTGGATAATCAAAGAGATAATTTCTTTATTGTTTTTCCTTTTCGTTTTCTTAATACCAATTTTAGGATTTATTTATTCACTTTTGTTTTCATCTGTCCACCAAAATTCCGGAATTAAGAAACTCGAAAAGCGTAAGGCTGCAACTATGAATCTTACCGGAAAGGACATTCTAAATACTCAGTCACAGCCTTTCATAGTCAGTGAAATTTCATCATCAAGTATGATTGCAGTTAACGTAACAATGGGCACATCTTGGGCGCAATCTTTCTTTGCTAGCATAAAATCACTTTTCGGAATGAATTTACAATCATTCTCCAAGGTTTTAGCATATGGAAGGAATGAAGCCTTACAGAGGCTCCGTGAACAAGCGACTAAAGAAGGTTGGAAAGAAGTAATCAATGTAAGAATTGAAACTGCACAAATAATGGGCAAGGCAGACACTGACAGAGGTGGCTTTTTCGAGATAATTGCTTATGGCACCGGAATAAAGTGAAACCATGAGAAGAACTAGAGTAATTGCAACAGTAGGCCCAGCATGCTGGAAACAAGAACAACTTCAACAACTCTTTGATTCAGGTGCAGATGTATTTCGCCTGAATTATTCTCACGGTTCACCTGAAGATAAGACAGCGTTATATCAACAAATTCGTTCTTTAGAAAGTGAAGAACGCACAACTTGTATTCTCGCAGACCTACCTGGCCCCAAATTACGCCTCGGTGAATTTGAAGGCATTAGGCACCTATCACAGGGAGAAATTGTAACATTGATATGTGGTAAAAAACATTACGACGGACCTGAAATCCCTGTTGAGTATGGAGGTCTATCCAAAGAACTTAGGAAAGATGACCCCGTACTAATCGCAGACGGGTTAGTTAGATTAATCGTGTCATCTGTATCTGGAGAAGAAAATTCTACGGTAACTTGTGAAGTTATCGACGGTGGACAGATAAGCAGTCGTAAAGGAATAAATGTCCCCGCAACCAACGTAAATTTGCCAGCAATTGGAGAAAAGGATGAGTTAGCTCTAAAACACGCTCTGGAAAATGGAGCAGACTGGATTGCAGTATCTTATGTACGAACAGCTGATGACCTAAAACCTGCGAGAAAGGCTATCAAAGATGCTGGTAAGCATACGCCAATAATTGCTAAAATAGAACATCCTGTTGCACTTACAAACTTACAATCGATTCTCGATGACGCTGATGCGGTAATGGTAGCAAGGGGAGATCTTGGCGTAGAGATTCCTTTAGAACAGGTGCCCCTTGCTCAAGAACGAATAATTGAATCAGGACTAATGAGAGGAATGGTGGTCATCATTGCTACCCAAATGCTCGAAACTATGACCGAAAATATGCGTCCTACAAGAGCAGAAGTTAGCGATGTTTCTAACGCAATTAGATATGGAGGAACTGCAGTGATGCTTTCTGGTGAAACTGCATCAGGCAATCACCCAATAAAAGCCGTTGAAACAATGGTGAAAATTGTTGATGCTACAGAGCAAGGATTGCATTCATCTGGTGCAAAACCCGGTGCCCTCTCACGGTTCAAATCGACAAGAGCCGTTGCGCATGCGGGGGTTGAACTCGCAAGAATGGTAGGTGCAAATCACATACTTGTTGCAACAAAACACGGAAACGCTCCACGCCTAGTTTCGGGATATCGCCCTGATATGCCGATTATTGCAGTTACTGATAGGATATCTGCAGCAAGAAGAATAAATCTACTGCCCGGAGTTAAATCAGTAATCGT
>JAPOHM010000184.1 GCA_029979405.1 Methanobacteriota archaeon | reverse complement strand
CAACAACTCTGCTCATGTGCTAAACCCCCAGATTGATGTTATTGAAGGTATGTAAAATCAATCAACCATAGTCACGCCATCATAATCGATAGCCCAATCTAGAACTTCCCAAGGAATTGATTGTTTTGTATTATCAGGATCTTTTGAGATAATACCTACGTAACCCCCTGCACCCGCACCCATTCCTTTGAAAGCAAGAACCTCAGGAAGTTCATTCAACATGTCGTATGGCGAATTTAAGGAAGGGTTCAACTTACCTACTGCTTCTCGATACTGATTCATTACCTTACATACAGCAAACCTGTCATCATTTTGAACAGCTTCCGCCATATCTCGTCCGGTTTGTCTGATTTCCATGAGGTGAGGTAAAACCTCATCATATCTTTCCCAAACCTCAGAATGAAGGTCTCCTGAAGTATGCTTAATTCCAGTATTTGCCAATATCAAGTGTTTCTCCAACCATCTTGCAAAAGAAGGAGGAGGAGTTAATGGCATTCTTTCGACTTCATTGCCAATAAATTTGAGATGTTGGATTCCACCAAATCTTGCGGCCCACTGATCTTGCCTCCCCCCGTGGTTGCCAAGTAATTTTTCAAATTGATATGCAGATTCCTGAGAATCTGGAGAGTCCTTTATGGCGGCAATTAATGCAACATTGATTGCTCCCGTTGAGCCGAGGCCAGAACCAATGGGAACTTCACAAGAGTAGTTAGCAGAAATTTTTCCTGCATCATCTACTGTAACTTCGGCATTTGCAAAATGGGAAATTGCGATGTTTACAACATCCCCACCCACCCTTTCACAAAAGGGTGGAGCGTCTGTCCAGCCACCGGCCAAATCAATCCTGACTGGAGCTTTCCACTTGCCCATAATATCCGCTATTTTCTTACATTATAATAACTTGACTTAGTTTAAGAAATTGTCAGTAATTTTCAATTGAATTTTTAAATTTCCAATTGAAACATTAAATAATATTATTCAGCCAATTTCTAATTGAATTATGAAATTCAACGGGTATCATGTGACCCTTCGCATGCTGTATTTTTTCAACATCCCATTCGGCTTCCTCAAAGATTTGCGGTATTTCTAAACCAGCCTCAAGAGATACACGATGGTCAGTTTCACCGTGCATCCATAGTAGTTTTGACTTGGGTATTTCTTGTAGCCTTTGTCGTAATTCAAGAGGTCTGACAACTCTTGTCCCCATAGCAATAATTCCGATGACGTCAATGTCGAATTGAAGTAATTCTTGGGCCATTGCTCCTCCTTGACTAAATCCTCCAAGGACGACATTTTCTCGAGGTATCAATTCGATTAATTTGAGTAATGATGAATCCACATCTGATAATTCCGTAGAGGATAGAATGCGCCTGTTCGGATTATCTCCTCCCTTATACCTCCACCAAGTAAATCCACGTTTTGGATGTTCAAATTGTGCTTGTGGCACAATCAAATCCCAGCCTTCAGGAAGTATTTTTTCAGCAAATGGCCGCATCATTGCCGCAGTTCCGGTCATGCCGTGCATCATCACTAATGTCGGCATTCACAACACCCAATAACTTTCAATCCCACCTGCAACCTTCAGATGAAGGTAAGAATCCTGACCTCGTAAATTCAGTACTATGCTGTATTCATCAGTTTGACTGGGAATAGTGCTAATACTACCAGATTCTCTCGCTCCAGAACCCCATGTTCTAACCAAAGGACTAGCTCCAGCATGGTCTTTGATAGTCAATGTTCCCGAGCCACCTGCCGCTATCTCTACATCAAGATATACGACAAGATAATCAAAATCCACACCCGAAGGATGGCCACTGTCGAGGAATGTGTCGTAGATATCATTCTCTGACGATTCGTATCTTTCATCGATAAGATCTGTTGCTCTGATGAACCAAGTTTCTCCTTCGTAACCTGTGCCTGCTTGATTCAGCATCATTCGTAATCTTTCTATGCCCTCTGCATCATTCCAGATAAATGACTCTAGGAATCCAATTTGAGTATCAAATGAATATTCTAAAGTGTGCAATTCTTCACTAATCGCTGAAACTCGAACTCTTCCATCATACACAGAGATTGTTTGGGCCTCCCAATTCTGTCCGAGTAATGTGAATACCCAGTTATCTCCAGAATTCCAGGGGAATTTAAACACGGGTTGAGCCTCGCCATTTTCAAACACTGACAGGCCATCAATAGTCACTCTTCCAAGGAAGGGATTGTGGTTTACAACTGCATGACGCTGAGCTTCTCTTTCAGATGATATACCGAGCATGTATACCCCATCTTCTGAAACTGTTTCAGAAACTACCAATCTTGCGCTGTCTTCACCGAATTCAGGAGTAACAAATGTGTATAGCCACCAATCTGATACTTCCCAGGTTGGTAGGTTAACCTCCGTTTCAACAACTTCGTCTGATATATCTGTAGACGTGTTGATACAACCCGAGAGCGTACAAGCAAGCAAAACCGTAGTAATCAGCAATGCTCGCATGTACAACCCTTCAAGGCATACATCTTGAGTTATGCGATTCTACGCTTACAGCCATCCAGTGATGGTAAGTGATGGCGCAATAACGACCGCTACAATACTCATCAACTTGATTAGGATATTCAGCGATGGACCACTTGTGTCCTTGAATGGGTCACCGATTGTGTCGCCAATGACTGCTGCATCGTGTGCGCTGTCACCCTTTACAGCACCTGAAATGTGGCCCTGCTCGATCGCCTTCTTTGCGTTGTCCCATGCTCCACCAGCGTTAGCCATGAATAGAGCAAGAAGAACGCCAGTGACAAGAGAACCAGCAAGTAGTCCACCAAGAGCTGGAGAACCTAATGCGTATCCGACGATTACAGGAGCAACTACTGCGACGACACCCGGCGCTACCATTTCCCTTAGCGCAGCACTTGTTGAAATTTCTACACACTTAGCGCTGTCAGGCTTTACGCCCTCTCTTCCTTCGAGAAGTCCGTCGATTTCCTTGAATTGCCTTCTGATTTCAGTTACCATTTCGTTTGCAGCCTTACCGACTGAAGTCATTGTCAT
>JAPOHM010000148.1 GCA_029979405.1 Methanobacteriota archaeon | reverse complement strand
CCAGTCTTGCCCAGCCTGCATCGCCTTTTTCTCTCCATGAGAGGAACAATTTCAGAGCGTCGTTTCTTCTACCGCATTGAAGGCTGATTCGGCCTAAATCAACATCCTCTGCATCGCCCAAGAAGAGGTAGTGTGCGACGTTTCCATGGGAACAAATTTTTCTTAATATCTCTGGCTTTTTGATTAAAAACGCTGAACATACAAGAGGTAAACCCATCATTTTGTGCGCATCCCAGCACACTGAATCAGCAAGTTCCACCCCGTCCATAAGTACTCGTAGTTTGTTACTAAACAGGCATGAACCGCCCCATGCAGCGTCTACATGCAGCCAAATATTCTGATTAGAGCATACCTCTGCAATCTCCCGTAGCGGATCAAATGCGCCTCGAACTGTGGTTCCTGATGTGGCTATAACACAAAATGGAGTTTGTCCGTTAACTCTGGACCTGTTAATCTCTTCCTCTAACTTATCCACACGCATTCTTCCATCAGAGTCGCAAGGAACCTTGATTAAGTTATCAAATCCAATCCCAAGCACGTTTGCTGCCATCAAAACAGAATAGTGTGATTCCTCAGACACGAAACTTACCAAATTTCCACTATCAAAACCGCGCTGCTGCCCTAGTGGATCTATGATGTACCTAGCACACATCATTCCAAGCATGTTGCCATTTGAGCCTCCAGTAGTTAGAGTCCCATTGCCATCGGAAAATCCAACCATTTCACACATTCGTTTAACCAAGGCTTGTTCAATCAACGTAGCCATTGGTGACAATTCGTATGTGTACATTGAATTGTTTGCAAGAGTAGCTATCACATCGCCTGCGAATGCAGCGATATTTATGCCTCCCCAAAGTGGATTCATGAAACCTGGTTGATTTGTCTTAACACTGTGTCTCAAAAAGTTGTCAATATCTAATAGCGCATTTTCGAGCCCAAGGCCCTCAATGGGCAAGGAGAGGTCGGATGTTTTCCGCAAACTTGATGGTGGGATAAAATCAGTGACATTCCCCTTTCCTTCTAGGTAGGAGCGTATTCTGTCCATAACTTCATCAAGAAATGCATTGGACTCTGAATCGATAGTTTTCCCCCATTTGACTCCAAGTGTAGGCGGGTTTAGAACTCTGCGCTTCGAAGTATGTTTAGAAAGTGGAATAAATTGATTGCTTTATTGGGATTAACGTTGTACTAAAACATAATATTTAGTCCGCATAGAGAAGCAGTTTAATTGCATAAATATCTCAATTATATTTCTAATGTAGCCAAAAAATTGTTGAAAAAATTCTGATTTTGAACATTCGCTAAGAGTAATCTCAAAAGATCAAAAATACCCCACTACACTAACGTCAGAAAAAATGCAGTATACTGGTTTAGGATTTGTATCAAATTTGAATTATCAAACTTCATATGAAAATCAATGCAAGTTGCATTTTTCCCTAGGAATATTGAATAGTAAGTACTCTTAGCACACATCATGTTAGGACAAGATGGCTCTGCGTGGCTCGAACGTTTACACATGCAACTTGCAAGGAATTTGAAATCTGCAAATTGGTCCCAGGCTGAAATCGCAGACATATTGGGTTCTACTCAGTCAACAATTTCAAGAATGGCGCATAGAAATTTACCAGAATTAGCGGGAACCTCTGACGAATCAACGATTGATGGATGGGCTCATGAGATTTCAATGGCACTTCGACAGTTGGGGCCAAACGCTAAACCCAGTCGTACTCGCTTTGTTATGGAAGTCGCATTTGCACCAGGCCAAGTTCTCCGTTTTGACAAATCTTTGACGGGCACAGACTTAGATTCTGATCAAGAGCAGACCTCTCTGCTCAAGAGACTAGAATGGGCGGTTTCTCGAATAGACGTAAATCGCCTGAAAGAGGTAATGCCTGCTGTTGGAATGAATATTGCGTGCTGCCTAGAATCATCTCGCTCAAAAGCAGAAGTTGCTGCATTCCCTGGCAAAATCACGATAGTCGAAGGGAAAATTAGACATCACGAAACTCCTAGATTTGGAGTTTCAAATCACTTAGCGAATATGTTGATTGATGCAAGAGTTCACGATAACAAAAAAACCGCAATACTAAACATTCATCCTGGAAGTGACAATGAAAAAGTAGAGTCCATATGTGAAGAGTTGGACTTGAATCTAACTTTCGCTCCAAAAGGAGAATTAGTGCCTCATCAAGGTATAGATGTGATATTGGACGAAGGAGCTTTTGGTTGGGAGCCTGCCTTGTACATACTTGCACACAACCCATTAGAATTGGTCGATAGGATGCACAGAATAGTGTCAATGCTTTGAGGTGATGAAATGGATAACAGAGTTACAATAATTTGCGTATTTTTGTCATCAATGATTCTTTCTGGTTGTCTTAGTGAAACTATTGAAAGCACCATGGATGATGGAGGGGCTATCGCTCCTGAAGAGTACAGTTGGGAAGATGATGGAGAATTAGTAATCGTTACCTACGATGTAACAGGGTTAACCGACGAATTAATCTCTGAATTCGAAAATATTTCAGGATATGAAGTCGAATTGATGAAGTTAGATGATGCTGGTTCAATACTAAGCCATCTTCTTCAATACAAAGGAAACCAAGTCGCTGATCTAGCGATAGGTTTGGACAACACATATCTGCAGACTGCTATTGACAATGATGTACTGTGGCAGCATTTCGCTAACGTTTCAAACATATCAGAAAAAGCACTAACGGCATACGATGGCCCACTAGCAGTCCCATTTGATCATGGATATATGTGCCTAAATTATGACACTCAAATTGTTGATGGGGTTAACCTATCAGTTCCGACAACCCTGTGGGATTTAACACAGGAAGAGTGGAGAGGAAAGGTTGCAATTCCATCTCCTGAAACAAGCAGCCCGGGCAGAGCATTCATGACAGCTACTGTGGATTACTTCGCCAACGATGAAGATAATCAAACAGATTGGACGGATTGGTGGACTGCCATGGCATCCAATGATGCTATTGTTACAAGTGGTTGGACAGAGGCTTACGTTACTCACTACACTGGCGGATATGGCGAATATATCGAAGGATATGTCGGCGATGCTCACATGGTTGTTTCGTATTGCCATTCCCCTGGAGTAGAGTCTTGGTATAATGATAACTGGACTAAATCGGCTGCCCTAGATTTACCGAGAGCTGCTTTCCACCAAATTGAGTATGCGAGTGCTGTGGAAGGAGGAAACCTTGGGGCTGCATCTGAATTCATTGAATATCTTCTTTCGGAGGATGTGAACGTGAAAATGCCAACCGAGAATTTCATGTATTCTGTTTTAGAAGACACTGACCTTCCAGAAGATAAAGGATACAAATATCATTCGATTGTGCCAAGCCAAGCAGCTGAAATTACTGCGACAGAAATAGCTGAAAACATGGAAGCATGGCTTGAAGGTTGGAACGAAGCAATGGTTGCTGCTTGAGATGAATACTAGGCTAGTGGCTTACGTAGCAGTAGCAACATATACGCTGCTCATCGTTATCCCACTATGGCTTGCTGTCGACAGACTAGTTTGGGTTGCAGGATTTGATGTAACCGGATGGATTTCATCACTTGATGAAAACTACATTTCCAAAGGAGTATTCCAGTTTACAATTATGCAGGCCGTTTTATCATCAATAGCAACACTTGCAATAGGCATACCTATCGCTTGGCAATTGGGGAGATATGAATGGCCTTTCCAGACAATAATACGCTCTTTGTTAACGATGCCTTTTGTTATGCCATCTATTGTTGCAGCGATGGGGTTCATGCACCTAATGGGAGAGAATGGACTAAACATTAGAAATGATAGCTCTACTTGGTTATGGGTGCTAATCATAGCGCACGCATGGTTCAATCTATCACTTGTAATTCGATTTTGTGAGCCTGTTCTTTCAACTCTTGACCCAAGTCTCGAGGAGCAATTGCGATTACTGCCAGAAGGTCGAACAAGATTGGGTAGGTTCCGATATCTTTGGTTTCCCCTATTGATACCTTCAATTGCTGCTGCTGCATGTATGACTTTCGTATTTTCATTTACCTCGTTTGCACTAGTTAAATGGATAACTCTAGGAGAAAACACTCTAGAAAGCATGATGGCAGATATCGGCTCATCAGCAGGAATACCCGGCTATATGATCTCAAAAAATGAAGTGATTCTAGGTTCTTCACTAAT
>JAPOHM010000211.1 GCA_029979405.1 Methanobacteriota archaeon | reverse complement strand
GAGGACGGAGAAGAACTAATCATATCCACTACAAGACCAGAATTAATCTGCGCCTGTGGTATCGTCGTAGTCCATCCAGATGATGACAGATACAAACACCTCATTGGAAAGAAAGCGATGTTGCCACTACCAGTTGAAGGTAGAGAGATCAGTGTAGAAATCTCAACACACCCTTCAGTAAAGAGTGAATTTGGCTCAGGTATACTCATGGTTTGTTCATTTGGTGACCAAAATGACGTATCTGTTTTCAGAGAATTAGGACTGACCCCTTTCCAAGCAATAGATTTGGATGGTTGTATGACTGAAATAGCAGGTCCATTTTCCGGAATGAAGGTGGCTGATGCCAGAAAATCTGTTATTGAGTATCTAGAAAACAATGGTAAAATAAGTCAGATTGTGGAAAAAGAGCAAGAGGTACCAGTTTCTGAGAGAGGAAAAAATCCCGTTGAGATAATCCTCCTCAAAGAGTGGTATGTAAGGCAGACACACATACAAGACAGAATTCGGGAACTTTCAGAAGAAATAGAATTCCACCCTCCGAGAAACAAACAATTCTTACTTGATTGGATGGAGAATATCTCGATTGATTGGCCAATTAGCCGTAGAAGATGGTATCACACAGAAATTCCGATTTGGTATGCTGACAACGGTAGCAAAGTCATTTGTGCACCTGCGGGAGTTTACGTTCAACCATGGTGCCAACCACCTCCTGCAGAAAGTGAGGTCCTTGACCGTGAAACAAGAGAAGTCTTAGGTACATTCGAAGAAATGGAAACTGAACTAGGAAAAATCGTTGGAGAAGAGAAGGTTTTCGACACCTGGATGGACTCCAGTAATTCGAATCTATTCGTATCTGGTTACCTTAGTGATATGGACAATTTTGACAAAGCTTTCCCAACAGCAATTAGACCTCAAGGAAAGGAAATAGTGAGGACTTGGCTATACTATACATTGTTGAAGAGCGCATTATTACTCGATAAGCCAGGATTTAGGCATGTATGGATTGATGGGCTAGGTATGGACCCATGGGGTCGAAAGATGTCAAAGTCTCTAGGGAATGGGATTGATGCAGACAGCGTCCTCGAATGTGGAGCTGGTGGGAAGACCGGTTCATGGAGGGTTAAAGGGCCTGAAAAGAGTGTACAATTGAGGGCAAACAAGATTGGTTCTGAGTGTTTCAGATTATGGAAAGCATGTGATGCCCAAGTAGGAGATGATTTCCATATCAATCCGGAGGAAATTGAAGCCAAATATTTCGGAGTTCTAACAAAATTGTTCAATGTTGCAAGGTTCGCAAGCCAGTTTGATGTACCAAGCGATTTAGACACCGTTCCTAATGACCTTTCTGTTGAAGATAGATGGATCCTGTCGGAGTTTTCTGAAACTATGGAGAAGGTTGAAAATGCGTGGACTAGCCTAGACATCTACACTGCAACTCAAGCGTTGAAGACCTTCGGTACGGGAATTTTACCAAGTCACTGGTTGGAGATGTCAAAGTCGCGATTATACGATGATGACACCAATGCTGCGTGGACAATTCACCGTATTGTTAGAGACTTAATGTCTGCATTATCTCCTGTTTGTCCTTTCTTCACACACCACATTTCTAGTACGCTTTACACTACAAGTGCGGTTGATGTTAGAGAGTTCCCTGCACGGACACCAGACGACTCTAAACTTCGAGATTTGACGAGTACTATTGAAGAATTCAACGGGAATACCTGGAGAACGAAAAAAGATGCTGGATTACCGCTTAATGCACCGGTAACTGGAGTCGTAATTCCAGAAGAACTTGCTGAGTTTACTTCGATTTTAACTCAGATGCACAAATTGGAATGATCATTCGTCAATATCGAAGGTTGACTGCCTTGTTTCTGGCATCTCTAAATTCCCAAGTCTGAATCCAATCAATCTAATGGGTCTTTCAAATTCAATATTTTGTGCAAACAGGTTTTGTGCAAGTCGCAGAAATACAGTTTCATCATCCATCGCAACCGGAATAGATTTCCCATGAGTATGTGTTTCGAACCCCTGATATCGAATTTTTACTTCACCTAATCGACCGGCAACACCAATTTCTTTCGCTCGCTTTAGGACCTTCGACACCAGATTTGAAAGATGACCAAGTACAATTTCGCTATCAGTTTGGTCGAATTCAAACGTATTTTCTTTGCCGATTGATTTGCGGCTCCTCAGAGGACTCACCTCATCGCTTGTCTCTCCATCAACAACACGCTTTATCCAAGAAGCGAACCTCTCTGACGTGAATTTAGCTATTGAAATTTCACCGAATTCAGAAACCTCACCCACTGTTGTAATTCCCCATTCCGCGAGTCTTGTTGCAGTTTTTGGCCCAATGCCAGGTATTTCTCTAACCG
>JAPOHM010000242.1 GCA_029979405.1 Methanobacteriota archaeon | reverse complement strand
TTTAGAAATATAATAAGCACCGCAATTGATACAATAATCACAACAAAATCAAAAATGTTCCAGTTATCTTTGAAGAAATCAAATTCATCGGCTAAAATTCTAATTGTCAATTCAATAATAAAAATAATCACAATAGATCTTTCAATTATGTGGAGAGTTGACGAAGTTTTGTCAGAGATATCATAAGTTTCTATGCCGAAGATCAATGCATTTAGCAAAATTAAAAAGAAGATAAAAGTCTGAAAATAAAAATTTTCACTCAAAAATTTACACTTCGCCTTTAAGACTTTCACATGCAAATGTGATAGGGCAAGATATTTTACAATTCTTGTTTCGAAAATCAAAAAATTATCTATTGTCCTACTATTTCTGCCTCTAGGAGATCTGTTGATTCACTTTCTTCATTGGTAAGAATAACTCGGTTCTGATTCTGGCTATTTAGAGCATAGCCAACACCAATCATTCCCGCAATCATTAGGAAGGTTAGCACGAACATAACAAACGGATATTCTGCGTAAAGCTCAGCAATTGATGAGAAGAATCCGTCATTTGAATTATCGCTTCCCATGTCTTTGGGCTTGATTAGAGCAACGACAGCGGCTTGGTCGTATGCTAATCTCGTGAATGTCAATTTGCCTTCCATTTCTGAATCATACATTTCAGAAGGAGATGTTGGGTCTAAATCAGAAAAGAAATCTGGTCTTTGTTCAATTGAAATGTCAACAGGTTCATCTAGATTCAATGTCAATACTACGTCCACAGTGTATGGAATTCTTGATTCAAAGAATTCAGGATCTTCCAAAACTCCCCAGAGGGTTACTGCCTGACCGGTTACGTCGAAGTGGGCCCACTTACCCCATGCGGAACTATCAACATCGAGGTCGTAATACCAGGTGTCTGCAAGCCTTGCGCCCTGCCCTTGAGCGTCATTATTTCCATCTTCTCCAAGGTCGATTGAAAGTTGAAGTTGTCCGGCTTGTCCAGTCTCTAATTCGAATTCTGAAGCGGTGAAAGTTGCCTCTAAGCGTTCTGTTCCGTTTGGAATCCAGACATAATGGGAATCTTCAGTGTAGTATACTGCACCGTTTGCACCATTATTGAAGTGGTTCCAGTCTCCCTTCCATGCGTGTCTTACCCTGTCGGTGTTAACTGGAATTGTCGCAGTCGTCATCATTTCCTCGTATATCTCGTAAGCGTCCCAAACTGTGTACTCTGGGTGGTCTACTATTCCGTCACCATCCTGGTCTCTCATGAGTTGAAGCGTTCTTGCTAATGCAACAGCGGCATCGGTATCTGTAAGTCCATGACCTACTCTCCAATCATGACATTGTCCCGTTGCGCTTCTGTAACATTCTGGAGGGATGTCATTGCAAGAATCTTCATTGTTTCCATCTTCACAAGAATTAGCCATTCCATCGTATCTCGAAGTTAGTTCGATAATCAGTTCAAATTCGTGAACTCTGCTAAAGTTCTCATTATCCCAGTTTTCGAACTGGCCGTAAGAAGCGGTGCCTTCACCACCAACCAAACTACTGCCAAAGTCATGGTCGTCTCTGTGATAGTCCGCTACCTTTAGCGAGGGAGCAGCATCCAATACTAGACCAGCGATCCCTCCAACATGTGGGGTAGCCATAGAGGTTCCAGATATCGCCATGTAGTACAAATCTCCTTGAGTTCGTGTGGATGCATCGATTGCGGTTCCTCTCGGTGCAGTAGCCCAAATATCTCTGCCAGGAGCTCCTACATCGG
>JAPOHM010000011.1 GCA_029979405.1 Methanobacteriota archaeon | reverse complement strand
CCAGACATAACTGTCAAAACTAAATCATCATGTCCGGCATAAAACCAAGCATCATTGAAAAAATAAAATCCAGTCAAAACCCACCCAAGTGAAGCCAATGGTTCTAGTTTTTTGGTTTTGGATTTCCAAGTGATAAATAGAATAACCATCCCAATAACACCCATTGGAGTAGCAATCGACCTATCGACCAACAAATCTGCCGCCATTATACTGGGTAAGAACCGCTCAGTCAAAGCCGTTTGCCTTAACTGAAATATCTGCGAATATTTTCGCAGGGACCATGCGGGGGCCAATTGTAGAGTTTTACGATGAGCCTTTAGAAAATTGGAATGGGGCTATAGCTTACTTAGATAGAGACGGTGTTTTGAATTATGGTAGTCCTAATTACATCAATTCACCAGATGAATTAGTCATCATCGATGGGGTTCCTGATTCGATACACAGGTTGCGAAACTTAGGTTTCAAAATTGTAATTGTTACAAATCAATCTGCAATAATGAGAGGTCTTTGGGACGAAAATAGATTGAATTCAATTCACAGAAAATTGATCGATGAAATTGGGACAATTGATCTAATAATTACGTGTCCCCATCGTAACAGAGATCGCTGTGAATGTAGGAAACCACGACCTGGGATGCTCCAGAAAGGGTCAGAATTACTTAGAGAGGATTTTATTGATACAATAAACTGGTTTGGAGAAAAGCCAAAACCGATTAATAAATTAGACTTGATAGTCGGCGATAGAGACTCAGATATGGGTGCCGGTTGGGCTATGGGTGTTAGATTATTCCAAGTGAATGAAAATTTAGGATTGCCAAGTGTAATCGATAGAATTGAAAATGGTGAATTGGGAGACGATTTTTCTCCGGTGTGAATTATGTGGCTTGGACTTGATGACACGGATTCATTGCTTGGTGGATGTACCACACAAGTTTTTCACAAATTACTTGAGAATATTCCCTGTGAGCATGGCCAGCCAAGACTAACAAGACTTTGGCCATTTGCGGATAGGAGAACGAGGGGAAATGCCGCATTATCTGTTGAATTATATTGTGATGAAAATATTGTAAACTGGTTGGACAATTACTGGAATGACAATATCTTACCACTCAAAGGAGAAATTGGTTTTTCAAAGCACTCAGAAAGAAAGCAGTATCCTGCTGACCCTGGAATGGTGTTACTGAAGGAACAACCTGACGAATCGATTTATTGGGATGCTGTCCGAGGAGAAATCCAACACATTGATGTGGGAATACAATGGGGAGGAAACGGAAGAATTGGAGCACTAGCTTCCTGTGCTTGGCCTGCTTTAAAGAAAACATACGAAGTTATTGCTTGGACCGATGAAGAGCGTTATGTTGCAGATAAATTGATCAGTCAAGTCGAACAACTCGACGGAACCTTTCTATGTAGAGATCCGAGGAACAATCGTGGATTAATATCTCCAAGAGGAAATTCACCTGTTTTGTTTGGGGTAAGGAGTAAGAACTACAGCGATGCAGAAGAGGCATCAAGAATTTTGTCGCAAGACTGCAGTAATATTACTGGAAAAAGGATATTCATGACAAATCAAGCCACTGGTGACCATTTAACTGGCGAAATTCAATTGACAATTGACGAAAAGAAAATTACCAAAGGTGGTCATGTAACAATCAACGATTATGTGATTTGTTTTTCAGATTCTGGAAACTTGAATCTTGCTTGCCAGTGGTTAAACATTGGCGATGAAGTTTTGTGCCTTGGAATGGAATTCGAAGGAATGTTACATCTGGAAGCAATGTATGTTTTAACATCGAAGAAAAAACAACGCCAATTATGTAAATGTGGCTCACGAATGAAGTCAATGGGTTTGAATCAGGGAGTACGTTGTCCAAAATGTAAATCAAAATCTGATGTTGAGTGGGAATATACAAACAGGGTATGTCCATATCTAAATTGGATACAACCACCTTATGATAAGAGACGACATTTGGCTGAAGATTTATCATTTAAGCCTAAATATTGATATCATATTCAACATGGGGAGGTCATGGAGACTGCCACACTAGTTACTTACATCATACTTGGAATTACCTTACTTGGTATGATTTGGTATATGACAAACAAAGGACGAGCTAATCTCGCAAAAGCAAGAGAAGACGCTGCACCTGCGGTTGCAGGCGAGGACATATTGGAAGGCGCAGCCAAGAATCCAGAACAATTCGAAGAGCCTGATGATGACGCATTGGATGAAATGGCAAAATTATTGGGTGAGGATGAATAATCATAACGTGTAACCATCTTCTGTAAGTACTAATTCCAAGGAATCTTGGTCCATCTGTAGTAACCTTCGATTGTCAGTCTGTTTCCTGGTTAGTAGCCAAATTGAATCAGCATTGATTTCATTCGATGCTCTCGCATTCAAAGGAGATTCATCCATCGATTCACCACCTTTTGAAATTAGTAGTGTTGTCCATTTGCTAACTTCTATCAATTTGTTAACTCCTTTGATAATGTCACTTGGAATCTTTCCAGATTTTGGACAATAATCATCCAAGATCACTAGGTCTACACTTGGTAGCATCTTGGCCGCTGATATTAACGACTCTAATGCTTGGTCAAAGTTTCCAACTAAATTCATAGCGTGGAACCTTGATGAAGATACGGGGTCAATACCATCAAAAATTTGTGAAAACCTTGTTCCATCTGGAAGCTCTGGTGATGCCCAAAGAACCCTCCCTCCTTTTTCTATAGATTGACGTGCCATTTGTAGGCCAATCGTTGTTCCTCCGCACGATTCTTGAACTGCTAAATGGATAGATGTCCCGTCCAATTCAAATTTATATAAACTCAAATCAATTCCTCATTCAAGTGTTATCATTGAGGGAGGGTCGTCGGATTCATCTTCTTCATCGAAATCATTTCCTCCCAATAATAAATCAAGAAGATCTGTTTGAGTTTCTTTTGATGCCTCTTTATTGATAGCCTTCTTTGACCTTTTTAGCCTAGCTGACATGAGTTGATGAGCTTCTAATCTACGAGTTGCATCTCTATAGTCTTCAGCCGAAAAATATCCTATGAAGGATTGGTCTGAATCCACAACCACCATTGCATCAGGTCGTTCCTTACTCATTACATTCAATGCAACTGACAACTTTTCGTCCTTATTGAAAGTCATTATGTTATTTCGCATTATTTTTTCAACTTTCAGCTTTCCAACATTCTTACCAAGTGCTAATTGTTGGAAAATATCTCTAGCTGTTATTACTCCTGTTATCTCACCTTTACCCATAACTAAAACTGCATTATTTGGGTTCTTAGATAACTTTTGACAGATATCACCAACCTTCGTCTTTGCTTCAACAACTATATGCTCATCGGCAATAGACATATCTGAAACTGTTGGCTCTTTCATGAACCTCCCTACAAGTAATGTAAAATATGCTTTATTGTAATTATCAATGATAATCCATATGAGCATATTCCCTTTGGAAGTATCATGGCCGGTGAGATAAAGAAGGGTGAAAGGATACCAAGAAGACCTTTGCCTGAGTTCAAAGAAGCCGGTAGCCTATCTACTGCTTTGTCAAGAGATGGACTATTCGGAAGTGCTCTTGATGACAAGAATGAATATGGTCCTCACGCCATGATTATTCTGCTAATGATAGTTGCCTCCATAACTGGTGGCATAATTTTGGCTCTGAGATATTTCTGAAGCCTCAACAATCGCTTTTTTTACTACTTTGTGATAGTAAGATAAAAGTCCTTTACACCTTAGCAAATCCATGTCCTCAGATTCTGTCAATGTTGAGAGCAGGACATCATCCCAAGATAAACGCTGGACAATAATGGCTGCACTTCTTGGAACAAATACGGCTCTGTTATTGTTTCAGGGTATTGAACAGAATAAAGACCCAAATGATATGAGAGAATTCGCACTTACTATAATAGCCGCAACGATCCCATTCCAAGGAATATATTTCTTAATATACACATTTTTGTTGGAAAATAAGTTTAACTTAAATGAAGTAATGGAAAATAAATTGAATAAGGCAAGTGCACTTTGTCAGTTTATGGCATATGTTTCAATTTTTGGAATTATTTTACTTTGGTACGATATGTCAAGAATGGTAGGAATTGCATTTACAATTTCTGGAATTCTTGCAATGATATTAGTAAGATATGCAATGAGAAAAGAGGATTAAGCAATTGCATTCCTTGCCAAAATAACAGCCTCATCAACAATTTCCCCGGATACTCCAATATGGTTTGAAGGTTCGAACATAGCTTCCAATTCTTCAGCTGTGAATGATGCAGATATTGCTGGTGTCCTTGAACAAACGTCAATCAGTTCCTCTCCATTTTGAATCGCTTCAAAAGAGGCGGATCTGAGTATTTCGTGCGCTTCGTCTCTTCCAATACCGTGATTAACTAATTCAATCATTACCTTCTCTGCCATTACCAATCCCTTTTGATTTGAGATATTCTCTAACATTCTATCTTTATCTACCCAGAGATTTAACAACACATTTTCTGTTTTTGTAATTACATCTTCACATAATGCAGAAGCATGTGATAATGTGAACCTTTCACTGCTCGAGTTGGCTAAATCTCTTTCATGCCACAACAAAGCATTTTCATAGGTTGGGATAATGAATGAACGAACAATTCTTGCCAAGCCAGAAGCATTTTCCGATTTGATTGGATTTTTCTTGTGAGCCATTGTCGATGACCCCACTTGTTTTTTTACATCGAACCCTTCGCCAGCCTCTGATATCTCCGAACGTTGCAAATTTCGTATCTCTTGCAGTATTTTTTCACATGTGCAAGCAACGTTGGCTAACCAAGACACATATTCGATATATCTATCTCGTCCCACAACTTGAGTTGTAGCAAGTGGTGTTTCTAATCCTAGGTGTGTTAGAATTAAACTTTGTAATTCTCTTGCTCCTTCCCCTTGCGCAGCTCCGGTGCCAACCGCTCCCAAGAATTTACCAACCGCAATTCTTGGTGTAGCCTCATCTAATCGAATCAATTGTCTGCGCATTTCGTCTAACCAAACAGCTACTTTTAGTCCGAAGGTTATCGGCACTGCCGCCTGACCATGAGTCCTACCCAACATAACAGTGTCCCTTTCTCTTTCAGCGAGATTAGCAGTGGTTGAAATTAATTTTACCAACTGACTTCGTAGTAGTATAATCGAGTCTCTAAGTTGCAATCCCACAGCTGTGTCGACAATATCGTTCGAGGTTGCACCAAGGTGGATACACCAACCTGCTTCCCCGGCAGCCTCTGCCATAGCTTTGGTCAACGCCATTATGTCATGTCTTGTTTCAGCCTCAATTTCACTAACTCTTTCCTTTGTAACAGATTCAGGGTTTGATATTGATTCTACGATTTTATAGTCATTTTCCGATACCTTACCCATTTGCATGTGAGCCCAAATTAAAGCCCTCTCAACTTCTAACTGTCTTTCATGTCGACCAAGCTCTGACCAAATGTGTTTGAAGTCCTGGCAACCGTATCTGTAGTCTAGTGGGCAAAATGCCATGTGACTACGGTCCATGAATGAGGAAATGAACATTCCGTGTAAGATATCACAATTTTTACTTTAGAATCAGGTGACCTCTCACTCCATCCCAATAGGTATCATATGCGACTTCTACTGCTCCCTTCATGTGCGGACCAGAGGTAACCAAAGTTTCGTACTCTCCCCCTTCTCCATCGATATTAAACCGATATTTTTTGGATAACTCTAGTAGTTCAAAATAAGATTCTTGAGTAAATGTATGACCCAGCCACTTATCAGTCATGCCTTCACATGAAACTCCAGTAATCATAACTTGGAATCCATTTTCGATGAGCCCCAAAAGATGGGTTTCTGCTGATTGATGCCAAAGTGGTGTAAAGGATTTTATTCCTAATCGTTCACACATTCTCTCTAATCGATTCTTTTGGTAATCTGATCTTAGTGCTCCGGAAACAATACCGTCGATTTTGATTTTTGACAATACACTTTCCAAATCCAATATTTCGGTTTTCTCATTTCCAGTTGTCTCAACTTTTACCCAAGTAATGTCCGTCAATTCAGCCTGCTTTTCCACAATGTGCGTACCTGGAACTTGAAACATCATCGAATCACCACCCGTAACTATCATTGTAACGAGATATTCTACATCCCAGCCCTTACATTGCGCCCACCAGATTGCGGCACTACTGTCCTTACCACCGCTAGACAAAACTGCTACTTTCACACCCCTCGGATACCGCCAAGGTTGATAAGACCCCACCCGGAGAGCGTGCCAGAGGGAGCAATATGCAGCCAAGCGGAAGAGGTTACGACCACGGAATTACTACGTTCAGCCCAGATGGAAGATTGTTTCAGGTTGAATACGCAAGAGAGAGCGTAAAAAGAGGGACTACAACCGCTGGTTTGAAATTCAAAGACGGAATTGTTTTGGTCTGCGACAAGAGAATCGCAAGCAGATTGATTATCCCTGAATCCATTGAAAAATTATTCAAGATTGACGGTCACATAGGTATCGCTACAAGTGGATTAGTCGCTGATGCAAGACAATTGGTCTCAAGGGCGAGAGTTGAAGCACAAGTAAACAGAATTACTTATTCCGACAAAATTCCACTCGACACAATGACAAAGAAAATTTGTGACTTCAAACAGTCATTTACTCAGTATGGTGGATCGAGGCCTTTTGGAACAGCTTTGCTAATTGGAGGAGTAGATGACAATGGAATTCACCTTTACGAAACTGACCCTTCAGGAGCTTACCAATCATATCACGCTGGAGCAATCGGAAGCGGAAGAAACACAGTTGTGGAATTCTTCGAGAATAACTGGAAACCTAACATGACACTAAATGCGGCCTTGAAATTAGGTTTGGAAGCACTTAGAGATGCCAACGACCAAGAATTGAATAGAGAAGCTGTTGAAGTCGCAGTAATCGATTCAAACGGATATTACGTTTTAGACAGAAACGAAGTAAACAAGCAAATTGACAGACTTAAACCTCTTGAGGATTAAGAATGGTCAGCCTAGACAACGCAGTCTTGGCGAGATGGGAATATGGCGGTAAGCGCTATGAGATATTGGTTGACCCCGAACTTGTTGATAGATTTCGATCAGAACCAGATTCTGTAAACTTCGATGATTTCCTTGCTACTGATGAAGTTTGGCATGACGCACGTGGTGGCGATAGACCAACTGAAGAAGCAATTCAGAACGCCTTTGAAACACAAGATATTTTGTCTATTGCAAAAATTATACTCGAAAAGGGAACAATCCAATTGACTACAAATCAAAGGAAAGAAATGATTGAACAGAAGAGACAAATGATCATCCAGGAAATCCACCAGACGGCCATAGATCCAAAAGCTAAATCTCCACATCCAAAAACCCGAATCGAATTAGCATTGGAAGAAAGTCGGTTTTCTGTTGACCCTTTCAAGAGAATTGATGCGCAAGTAAAAGACGCCATAGCTGTGTTGAAACACATGATTCCACTATCCTTTGAACCAGTAAGAATTGCGTTTAGAATCCCCAGTTCAGGCTATGGTGCGGCGAGTAAATTTCTGAGACAATATTTGGATAAGGAAGATTGGTTGTCAAACGGCGACTGGGCATGTATAATCGAATGCCCACCTGGGATGGCAAGTGGTTTAATTGGAAAAGTAAAGGGCATTGATAGTAGTTCGGAAGTAAAAGAATTGGATTGATTTCGAATCGTCTGCTTTATCATGGGATGGCATCTGGCCCGACATGGAGACAAAGAAATGACAGGAGCAAAAGAAGGCGCCGTGCTGCGCCTCGTGACTCCTGGAGAAGCCATCGGGGCTTCTTCTGGCGCACGAGCAGGAACAGGGACAGTTAAACAAGGACAAGACATTATTTCAACAAAACTCGGTTGGGTTAAAGAAAACAACGGAGTACTATTCGTTGAACCAATTCACTCATCATACCTTCCAAGATCTGGAGATTTAGTAATTGGCATAATTGAAAGTGTTCGCAATAACCTATGGTTTGCAGAGGTAAACGGTCCATTCAACGGATTACTACCAATGTCTTTAGCACCCTGGAAAGTTGAATTTGGAGCCGCAAGAGAGCACATGGACATTGGTGATGTCATGCTCGCCAGAGTTCAGGAAGTTGATGAAGCACACAACATAGTCCTTACAATGAAGGGCGTTGGTTTGAGAAAACTGAAAGAGGGTTCTGTTTTGGAACTTCCTGTTAACTTAATCAAATTAATAAGAGAAGACAATGAGAAAATTCTCAACTTATTCAAAGAATCATCTGATTGCAGAATAATAGTGGGGGATAATGGAAGAATCTGGGTTGATGGTTCTCCTGAGAACATATCAATGATAAGATCAGGTTTTGATTTGATGAATGAAATAGGTCATCAACAAAATGTATTTGATTCAATAAATGAATTTATAGAACAATGGAGGAATGAATGATGGGAGGATATGGAGACGTCCAATTATTGAGAGATGATGGATTACGACTGGATGGTCGTAAATTAGATGAAATGAGAGATGTACAAATTGAGGCAGGCATATTGCCCGCTGCCGACGGTTCAGCATGGGTTAAACACGGATTAAATGTTGCAATTTGTGCAGTATATGGCCCAATGGAAGCTCATCCAAGAAAGATTCAGAAACAAGATAGAGCTGTAATTGATTTACGATATAACATGGCTCCATTTTCAACGAGTGATCGAATTCGACCTGGATTCAATAGGAGGTCCAGAGAGATTAGCAAAGTTACAGCTGAAGCACTGGAAAGCGTGGTCTTGGTAGAAAGATATCCAAGGTCAAAGATTAGAGTTGAAATAGAAATTTTATCAGCGGAAGCAGGTACCAGATGCGTAGGCATCACCGCAGCATCGGTGGCTCTTGCAGATGCAGGCATACCGATGAGAGATATGATTGTTGGAGTTGCAAGTGGAAAGGTAGAGGATACTGTTGTTCTTGACCTTGACAAAGCAGAAGACAACTATGGTCAAGCAGATTTACCAATGGGAATCTTACCTACCACTGGAGAAATCGCGTTTTTGCAAATGGATGGTGACTTATCAATTGATGAATTCAACCTATGCATGGAATACAATATGAAAGCCGCAAGGGAGATTCACGAAATTCAAATGGATGCATTGAAGAGAAGATATGAATCTAAGAATGGAGGTGCTTAATTTGACAGCTCCAGTTTCTAGTTTACTAAAGCAAGAATTAGCAAGATTGGCAGAATCTGACAAGAGAATTGATGGAAGAGGAAGATTCGAATCACGGGAAATTATCTTGGAAACCGACTGTTTGTACAACGCAGAAGGAAGTGCGAAGGTAACATGGGGAGACACGATTGTTTATGCAGGTGTTAAATTCGAAGTTCGAGAACCATGGCCAGATAGGCCAACTCAAGGTTCACTAATGTGTGGTGCTGAATTAAGACCTGTTGCAGGTTTGAAGTATGAAGCTGGACCACCATCGCCAGAATCGATTGAATTGGGCAGAGTGGTTGATAGAGGTATCAGAGAATCCGGATGTATAGATATGGATTCATTGTGCATCATCCCAGGAGAGAAAGTCTTGGGAGTAATGATAGACATCCACGTTCTATCAGATAGAGGGAACATCTTCGATGCATCTGCTTTGGCAGCAATAGCGGCCCTAAAGACTTCCACTGTTCCTGCTGAACGGTTTGACGTTGGAGAAGATTATCCTCTTCAAGTTCAAAAAACACCAACAATGTGCACATTTACAAGAGTAGGTGGAAGGTACGTTTTAGACGCAAATGAACAAGAAGAAAACGGTGGAGAAGAGAGAATCCACATCACTTTAGCAGACGAAGGACATCTCCATTCACTACAAAAGGGCTTAAAGGGAACTTTCACGCCGACCGAATTCGCCGAGATACTCGAAGTGGCTCAAAATCGATGTGCTGAACTCGCAAATCTCGTCAAATCCAAGGAGGCCTAAACATGGCAAAAAGAACCCAAAAAGCGGGACTAACAGGAAAGTTTGGTGCAAGATATGGTGTTAGCGTTAGAAGAAACGCCGGCATGGCACTAAGGAAAAAATCCGCAAAATACACTTGCCCGGTATGTCAATACAGAAAAGTCGGCAGAAAGTCTGTCGGAATTTGGTCTTGTGGTAAGTGTGGCCACACATTTGCTGGTGGGGCATGGGAGCCATACACTAGAGCTTCCGATGCAAATAACAGAATCATTAGAAGAAATGCTGATGGAGCAACTACTGCTGACATGGCATACATCGCACAGCAAGCTGCAATCGAATATGAGAGAGCAATGAATGCTGGCGAGCTTGAAGAAGAGGAGTGATTCTGTTGTGGAAGGTCCGCCTTTTGGTGGATTCATCTGATGCTGAATCTTTGGCTTCCAGTTTAGCAAGTGAAGAAGATGTAGTAATTGGCGAATCATCATTCTCATTTACATTAATCGAATCACGAGCGAAAGACGCTCGCGCCATGTGGAACACGCGAATGCGAAGTGTGATAGTTTCATACAATGTCCTAAAAGTGATGGATTCTTGAAGTAGTTATGTTTGGCTATCAACATGGAGTTAGGACAACAACTGCAATTAGTCGTCGCTGAAGTCCAAGCCGCAAGACAACAAGTAGCTTCTCTTAGCACTCAAGTAAGAGAAATAGAAGGAACAATAGTTGCTGTGAAAAATCAGCCGGAAGGAATGTCTTTGCATCGTCAAATGGGAACTATTTTAGTCGAGGTTGAAGACAGAGATAAATTAATCTCAGATTTAGAAAGTGCTCTGGAACAACTCAACAGTGCTCTTGTCTCAATCAAACAAAAAGAACAACAATTAGTTACAACCTATGATGAATTGAAAAAATCGATTGAGGGATAGATTTGGAAAATCTCCACAATTGGATTAACGACAGAGTCAACAATGGACCTGTTGCAATCGTCACTGGTCGTAATGGCGACATGGACACAGTTGGTTCTGCTATTGCGTTATCCACAACTAGGCCTGAATTATTGGCATGCGGGTTGCATTTAGGAAAATTAGCAAAAAGAGTGTGTAATGAATTAAGGGCGCCGTTCAAGATTATTGCAGAAAACAGTCAATGGCCAAATAATTTGGCGGGAGTCATATTCGTTGATGCAGCATCTCTCGAACAGACTGGGATTAAGATTCCACATGAAACACCATATTGTGTAATTGACCATCATGCAACTTCGGATTGGACATTTAGCGACCGTGATTTGGAATTCAGGACCAATGCAAGGTCGACAACACAGATCATTTTTCAATACCTAGAAAAGTACTATCCAAATTCTCTTACCGACGAAGTAAGGAAACTCTTACTTGCAGGGTTGATAACTGATACAGGTAGATTTCAGCATGCTGATGAGCATGCTTTAGAGATTGCTTCCCGAATAGTTTCAGGTGGTGACTTTGAATATCAAGAGTTCGTAGAAAACCTGCAGAATGAGAAGGTATCACCAAGTGATAGGGGAGCAATAATTAAGGCACTTAATAATTGCAAATCGATAGATGTGGGAGATTGGAATTTGGTTCTTACAAACGGTGGTATTCAGGAAGGGAAAATTGCATCTCTCTTACTACAAACCGGTGGTGATGTATCTCTGGTTTGTCGCTCTAGAAATGGCAAATCTAGACTTACTGCAAGGGCGAATAGAAACTCTACAAAGCAAGGCGTCCACCTTGGTAATTTAATGAAACAGTTATCCAGCCAAATCGGTGGAGAAGGTGGTGGACATGATGGTGCAGCTGGATGGTCCGGAGATGCGGACCCCATATCTGCAGAATCGGGCTTTATCAATTTATTAGCAGGGATAAGGAGGAGTAAAAAATGAATCCAGAAGAGATTATAATTGCTTTTGACAATGGTGATAGAGAACTCGAACCAATGTTGGAAAAAATGGGTTGGAGTAGTTGGCTTGGTGTAGCTGAATTAGGGGTTGTAATGGGTAGTGAGATTGTTGAATATTTAGACGATAAATTAACCCCAGCAGAGAAGGAGGTACTTGATTTAGTTAGATCAAGAATTGCTGGGAATATATCGCTTGAAGCCATCGAAACAGCTCTCAATGTAGCCCGTAATCCAGAAACAAGAGATTTGTCCTTGGAGGGCAGATTGAGGATGGAAAGAGGATTAGTGCATTTTGAGAACGGTGATATAGAATCTGCAAGGGACGATTTGACTTGGGCGGAAACTAGGCTAAAATCCGTTTCAAAAGCAAGTAGGGACCATGATATTTCGATGCTAAATAAAGCGGCATTCCACCTTTCTATAGATGAGCCAATGATGGCATTACATGTCCATGGAGAGATTTCACGTAACTCCGGCCATGCCCATGAAACTATAGCAATTTCTCGCATTCAAGCAGCAAGAATTCACATGGCCTTTGGCCAATTCTTTGATGCAGCAAGATGTGCTTTCAATTCACATGCACATGCTATTATTGCAAAACAAATGGATTTAGCAATAGAAGCCGGGGCGATTTTTGTAGAAATATCTTCATCCTACATCGATGAAAATGCCGAAAAATTCGCTGACCAAATAATCACTGCAAAGCCTTTGTCTGCAGGTGAAGAACAAGTGGTTCTTCAAGTACATCCTGATGACGTTAAGGGCGTATTATCATGGTGCGTAGAAAATGTTGGAACTGACTACTCAGGAAGTGAACGTCCAGACTTGAGAACACTTCTTTTGCTATCACAAAAATTAGAATCAACAGAAATTTTTTCCGAATTGTTATCCAATCCTGAAGTTGTGGAGGATGCTTTACTCGCAGCGATTTGTGCGTCTATCTTTGAGGGTGATGAAAAAAATAGATGGACGAATAGAGTTACAGAAATTATGACATTAAAAGATATTTAATCCATCATTTCTTGTGCTTTTTCCATCCATTCCTTTGCCCAATCTTCACCAGATGTTAGCAATGAACGGGCCATGAAAAATGCTTCCGCAGAGTCTCCGGATTCGATTAGAGATTTCAGCTTCCTCAGCTGAGGCTCATCCTCTACCTCTTCAATGACTTCAGGTTGTATTATGATATCTGTAGAAACAGTTGATATCGTTTGAGAAAGTTTTGTCATTTTCTGCAAGAAATCATTTCGTGTTTCCAATGAAGGACCGCTCCAAGGCGTTTTTTCTTCACCATCCATTGCACCTTTTAGTCTATCGAGGAACATATCTCTAACATTTGTTGTAGGCTTGATTTGTTGTACATGGTCATAACACAGCCATGCTTGGTCGATTTCACTTCTCTTTTCATGCAAACGACCTAATTCAAGCCAAAGTTCATGATTTGATGGCCGGTGTGCCAACAGATATTGTACTAGTTCGATGAACATCTCTTCATTACCAGAGCCTCTGATTTTCTCAAGTCTTCTACCGTAAATGATGTTAGTACGCTGGTCTGTGAAGTCTAACCTCTTGCATCTCTCAGCAAAATCGTTTAATCCAGTGCTACCTATTGACTTAAACCATTTATCAGGATCTAGAGAATCGGTCATGAAGGCTGCTTCTAACAATTCCAATCCGACTTTTAGATGGTCAACATCCTTTAACTGATTTAATTGATTTGGATCCCTGCCCAATACAACGAACAGGTCTTCTAGCACCATTTCAAGTCCGTTACCATCATTACGTAGATGCTTTATTTCTGCGAGGCAACGCCAATTATTTTCATCGGTGAAATCATGGAGGATAGATTGCTGGGCGTTTTGTTCAGCCCACCCAAGATTTTGCTCTGAATTTTCAGGATCTTTTTGTGCTAATTTTACAAATTTTTTTGCTTGTGAACGATGTCTATTGCCAAGATTCCTGCGTGGGTGTTGTAAATTACCCGCAGAGTGTTCCATATTATCCCTCACTGTACTGATTTGAAACCTGACCTTTCATAACCCCACGGTATTGTTGCATCTATTCCTATTTTGGATGTATTTCCATCATCGAGCCTAGAAGGATCTAAGCTCGAACCCTTTTGGTTTGAAAGGATAATTGAATCCCTGTCCGGTTGCCAGCGAGTCATCATCGCCCACTCGACTCTAACAGGATTTGTGATGTCAATATCTTCATCGACAATTGTCACCATTTTCATCGACCTGTGTCCATCAAGGGCCGCTTTGATTGCTCTTTTCCCATCACCTTCTCTCTTTACTCTTATTTTTACGACTGCTGAAAGCCATCCTCCTCCACCTTCAGTCATATGAACGTCTAAGCATTCACAGACTTCACTGACCGCAGATTTTATGGTTGGGGCTCTTGGTAATCCCATGAGTGTTTTGTGTTCTGATTCAGCAGGAATCAATGCGTGGAAAATTGGATTATCTCTGAAGGTTAAACCATCGATTTCAATAATCGGTTGTTGCCTCACATCATCGACAGTTCCTGTTATGTCAACGTAAGGACCTTCGTCCGCATCAGTAGTCAAGATTCTGCCCCACATGGCGTATTCAGCTTCTGAAGGAACATGAATTCCATTTGGTAGTTCTACCAAACCCAAAGGACGATCGTGAACTTTTTGATGCAATGTGGCAGCAATAGTTAACTCATCAATATTCGAATCAAAGGACATTGCGGCAGCTAAAAGAACGACCGGGTCTGGAGCATTTATTATTGCGACATTTACCTCTTCACCATTTTTTCTCGCTTCTTGAATGAAACCATACAAGTGCCTTGGAACAATTCTCGCAACAAGGTGATTGTCGTCTTTCAAAAGTTGTCTGTGAAATGACATATTCCTAATCCCATTGTATTCGGCAATAATGACGCTGGACGACATATATCTCCCACCATCTTCTCTCCAATGATGTGGAATAGGAATTTTGGAAAGCTCTACAACCGGCTGAAGATTTTCTAGTACGGGTCCATTTTCTACAATTTCTGGATTACTGGGGTTTTCCATAGCCCAACCGAGTAGGTCAATGAAGTCCTCTGGTTCAATTTGGAGAGCGTCGCACAGTCTTGGTCGAGTTAGCAAGTTTGTAGCGACTCTATGACCCGGTGCTTCCAATATATTATCGAATAGTAATAATTCATGGCCGACCGAAGCAGACTTATCGAAAATGCCGTGCTGAACGCTAGTTGGTTCTGAAATAATTTCTGCCTTCCCCAACAAATCTCGGAACGCCATGTCAATGCCCTGTAAGATTAAAGACATGAATATTGGCACAAATAACCTATCGAAACGGCAGTCTGATTTGGCTTGAATCAATCGGTATCATGAAATAGGGGGGGTAGGTCGGCAAAATGCTTCAATGGAGATATCATCATGGGTCGAGGACTATTTGCAGGTGCAAAAATGGCCAAGGATCGCCAAAAATTTAGGTGGTCAGATCGAAGATACAAAAAGCGCATGCTTAAATCTCGAGAAAAGCATGACCCTCTCGGCGGTTCAACACAAGCCAAGGGTATAGTTATTGAAAAGGTTGGAATCGAAGCAAAACAACCTAATTCAGGCATCAGAAAGGCCGTAAAAATTTCACTGATTAAAAACGGAAACAAATTGACAGCATTCGCTCCAGGAGACGGGGCTATCAACTTCATAGATGAACACGATGAAGTAATGGTAGAAGGTATCGGTGGTCGCATGGGCCGTTCATACGGTGACATCCCCGGAGTCCGTTACAAAGTGATTCAAGTCAATGGCGTG
>JAPOHM010000204.1 GCA_029979405.1 Methanobacteriota archaeon | reverse complement strand
ACAATTCGTTCAGATGCGGGTGGATGCCCATTTATTTTGCATGATGGAACAGGTGGGATTAGAGTCAACGGCCAGTCATTCAAGAGAGCTGATTATGGTCAATATCTCAAGCGTTGGGATGGTGCATTCGCACAAACACTTGGAAAGCAATTGATGGCCTCTGCTGTTGCAGGTTTGCTTGGCGGAGCTAAGGTAAAGAAACACAGATGGACGCTTTATGGACTTAAACTTGGAAATCCTGTTTATGTTTTGGGAGAAACAAGACCAAGACCTTCAGAACAAGTCGCAGCTGAAGGATTAGACGGAACATTAGGTAATAGCATAATTGAAGTCTGGGGTAATGAAGATGCCCCTGGTGTGAAGGTAACTATGCAAAGAGGAACTGAACTTTCAAATGTTGGAAACTCAAGATCTAGTCTCGAAATGTTGATGGCACCAATTTTGCTTTTGCTTGGTGGAATTGCTCTTCTTGGCTTAGCGTGAATATGATTAGTCGGGAACTTTTCGCCCGATTCATGGCAGAAGATGTCGTGATTGTGAATGGTGCAAGAACTCCATTTTGTGAATGGCAGGGTGGAAAGCGTGGAGATGGTAATCCTGGCGGATTATTGAAAGATGTAAGCGCAATTAAACTTGGTGAAATAGCAATCAAAGGAGCCCTTGAAAAATCAAATACGCCAGCGGAGAAAGTTGACCATGTTGTAATGGGATATGCATTGCAAACTTGTGACCAGGCTATTTTCGGTGCAAGGCATGCAGGATTAGGAGCTGGTATTCCTCAAGAAGTTCCTATGCTTACACTATCCAGAATTTGTGGAAGTGGTGTTCAATCGATAGTTACTGCTGCTCAAATGATTATGTTAGGAGAAGCAAGTACCGTTGTTGCAGGTGGAATGGAGAATTTGTCGCAAGCCCCTCACGTCCTTCGCGGAATGAGGGATACATACAAACTTGCGAGGCCTCCAAAAGCAGGAACAGAACTTGAAAAGGATATGGAAGATTATCTTTTCACAAACCTCCTCGACGGATTCTGTGGCTCATTTATGGCACAAACCAGCGATGAGATTTGTAAGCGTAAAGGTGTGACAAGAGAGGAAACAGATGAGTTCGCAGCACTGTCACATTCAAGGACCTCAAATTCTATAGAAAATGGCATATGGGAGCAAGAAATAGTTCAAGTCAACGACGTGACCTACAAGGATGAAGACCATGTTGTGAAGGGAAGTACTCCAGAATCTCTTGCCGAGTTAAGAACTGCATTTGGGCCAGAGAGTTTAGTAACTGCTGGAAATGCTTCAGGTGTTGTAGATGGAGCGGCTGCAGTGGTCATCAAATCTGCGACTCAGGCCAAGTCAGATGGTGATGAACCTCTAGCGAGAATCGTATCTTGGGGAATTGTTGGATTAGAACCGGCAATCATGGCCTATGGCCCTGTTCCAAGTAGCAGATTAGCATTAGAAAAAGCAGGCTTGACCATCGAAGATATCGATAGGTGGGAGATAAACGAAGCATTTGCGGGACAGGCAGTAGCTTGCGTCAAAGACCTTGGTTTGGACATAGAGAAGGTTAACGTAAATGGTGGCGCAGTTGGTCTTGGCCACCCGCTTGCAGCAACTGGAACTCGATTGGTATTGACACTCGCCCATGAATTAAAGCGCTGTGGCGGAAAATATGGTGTTGCTACCGCTTGCATTGGTGGCGGTCAAGGTATCGCTATGGTAATTGAATCACTATGATGTAACTCAATAATACAGGGTGAAGGTATTGAATAAACAAGTATTGTTTTCAATATTGATCTTGCTTGTATCCTCAATCAGTGGATGCTTAAATTCCGGTGAAGATACGGAGATTCTAGAGTTCGAGATTTCTTCTTCATCATGGAAAAGCACAATTATCTCGAATTACGTTGATGGCTCGCTAGTTTCGACATCGCCAGCGCAATTTCAGTTTAACTTCACCAATATTGTTTCTGAATACAGTATCCAATATCTCGGTTTAATCGGTGACGATTTGTTTGAACCAGTTCAAATTTCTCCCTCTGAAAATAATTCTGTTGAGGTGCAAATTAGTGAACACGGTATCCATAGTTTGGAATTTTATGTTGAGGATGAAAAGAAAAATCGTAAATCGTTATTCATTGATGTGATAGTTGAAATGAGGATGTACTGGTTAGAAGAAAATGTTAGTTCACCTAAATCATTTGAAATTGTTTCAAAACCAAGCAACGAAGAGACATTACCCTCACACGTAAAAATAGATTCAATAATCCATAATTATAGAACAATGACTGAATTAGGTGGTGGCCAGTCGGTTGATTTTACTTGGAAGATAATTGATGAATTGGACGTAACCTGTCAAAGCAAACAAGAGAATGTAGCTGACGGTGAATCTACTACGTGGGATACGATTTACTTCGGAGCAGGACTTACTCATAATTTGGCAGTTGATTATGATGAAGGTCAAGACAGAATTACTGTGGAGCACGAAGTTCATATTGTGTATTCAAATGAATAAATTCATTTT
>JAPOHM010000115.1 GCA_029979405.1 Methanobacteriota archaeon | reverse complement strand
TTGTCTAGTCCCTGGAATAATTACTCAAAAGATCCTATCTAATGTTCCCCAGGACATTTAATGTTCCGCCCCATGGCAGCGAAAAATACATGATAATAGCACGGATTACTTCGCATGTCGCTGCACAAATGAAATTGTACATGCTAATAGCATGTATTTTTTCGAAACCGCATCAAAGTCGATGCATATAGAAGAGTTGGCGGCGGCTTCGCCGCCGCCAACTCTTCTGTGTGCATGGTTTTTGATGCGATTTCGAAAAAATACATGCTATTAGCATGTATAATTTCATTTGTGCAGCGACATGCGAAATAATACATGCTATTATCATGTATTTTTCGCCGCCGCGGGGCGGAACCTGCATACCTGTATCGACAATCCCTGGTGCAATTGCCAGAGCAGATATGTTCTCTGATTCTCCTTCCTCAGCCAAACATCGAGTCCACATGTCTAGCCCTGCCTTGGAGACACAATATGAACTCCAACCGTGCAGTGGCCTCTTTGCTGCCCCACTGGATATTGTAAGAACCCGAGTATGAGATTCACCACCTATCAGACTGTCTAAGGATTGAGTTAGGTCTTGAACTCCAATGAGATTTACATTAACAGCACGTTCCCAACTTTCTCTTGAAACATCAAGCATATTTTCTATCGGAGTAATTGTTCCGGCATTGTGTACAATGCCCGCTAGGTGTTTGAAACCCCGGTTGATTATCTCAACTGCATCTGAAATGTCTTCTTTTGAAGCCAAATCGCACGAAACAATTTGCGAATTTGGCGAAACAAGTTTCAAAGAAGAATACAGTTCATCCAACTCCGGGCTACTTCTCGCCAACGCGATTACAGATTTTCCACAATTTGCTAGAGCCAATGCGATTGACCGACCCAAACCTTTGGATGCACCAGTGACGAGAAATGTATCACTCATGAATCTCTCAGTGAGAATAGGCATTTGATGCTTTCATTCTTTCCAAACTCTAAAACCATCGTCAGTCGAATGCCAATATCTGCCTTCCTCATCCTGATACCAATTCACTCCATGCTCATCATTTGGAAGCCATTCACCAGTAGGTAATTCTTCCCAAGTTGATACAAATTCAATTGAGTCTTTCGAATCCATTGATTCCTCTACAACTTGAACTTGATCATCGGTTTCGGTTAATCCGGATCCTGATTTGTTCTTATCCAATGCCGGATGGACAGGTCCAATATTGTCATTCGGTTTTGAGGATGGTTTCTTTCTAAGCAGAACTGCGATAGCACCAAACAACACGAAAATGATTCCAACTGCAGCCAGTGAGAGTATTAGTACAAGATTCGATTCTTCATCATCATCTTTGCCTTGAGCCGCATTTTGTTCATTTTCATCTGAAGACTCTGGAGATGTCAAACAGCCTTGTGTATTAGAATAAAGGAAAGCAGAATATTCATTTGGACATCTATCGGGTTGTGTTGCTCCCTCGACAAATTCTCCAAGTGTTCGCCCTTCGCTCCAATCCAAGTTATCATAATTATCTCCAAATCCATCTCCATCGGTATCCTTCCACTGCGTTGGGTCACCGTCATTGAAGTCTGTTTCATATGACCAGCCATCATTATCAAGATCTAAGCAGCCAAGCTTATCCTTTGTAGAGGTCCCTTTCTGTAATGGACAATCATCTCCATCCGGAGAGTTACTATTGTCACCAAATCCATCTCCATCGCTGTCAATTGATTGATTCGCATTGTTGTCGTCCCAATCCAAATCAGCAGTAACTCCATCTCCATCAAGGTCTATTTCAGATGGAGCACAACCAACTATTGGATTTAGGACTGTTTTGTCTTCGTCCAAGAATATAGTTGTATTAACGAGGGTTGTTTTCAAAAGCGGAGTTGATGGACATTGGTCGATATCATCTGTAAATGAGTCATAATCTCCATCTCTTTCAGATGGGCCACACCCGTTTGAATCAACCATCGACCTTTCTTCTGGAGTTGTTTCAACGCACATATCAAAGCCTGATGAAGAAACGGAATCTCCTACACCATCTCCGTCTGCGTCGATGTGTTGTAACGGATTTGAGGGTAAATCGTCAATTGTATCCGCCCATCCGTCACCATCTGAGTCTAGGCAGCCAAATAGGCCATCTTTGTTTGAAGTTCCTGCAACATCGACACAGTCATCCCCTTCTAATCCGGAATTGTTGTCTCCGAACCCATCAGAATCCGAATCAAGCCATTGAGTTGGCTCATATGGGAATTCGTCAATATTATTTCCAAAGCCATCACCATCAAAATCGAACCATTCTGAACTATCATTCACAAATGCATCGTTCAAGTCTGCCCAAGTATCTCCATCACTATCAAGGCAACCAACGCTACCTTGTGTTGAGTTTCCAAATTCATCTGGACAATCATCGGAATTGTCTCCAAAGCCATCGGAATCTGTATCATTCCATTCTGTTGAGTCATTAGGATGTGAGTCATTAGAATCCTCCCAACCATCACCATCTTGATCTGGGCAACCTAACTTATCGATGTATGATGTTCCTGGCACACCATCACAATCATCAACATCGTTAGTGTATCCGTCATTGTCGTCGTCTATTTCACTTTCAGGACATCCCGCATCGTTTACACTTAGACCAACTTCTGTATTAGGGCAGATATCATCACCATCCCAAACTCCGTCCATATCTTCATCAGGAAGTATGTGATACATATCGAGCCCTAATTTACCCCAAGTTAGGTACAAATCCCACACACCAAGACCTACAAAGCCCATTTGCTCCCATTTTAATTGGCCAATCTCTGATAACAAATATCTGAGGAAAGGCATGTTTTTTGTGATATTGCTGACAGAAGAAAATGCACGCATGTCTGTCTGAAGTGGCCATTCACCGTCACGAGAGGCATTAATTGAAGCGTTAACTGCATGCCCTCCGGCAAGAATTGCATCTTCTGCTCCATGAGTTAAGTTGTCAACTATTGGAACTATGTACAAACCATTTGAATTGTCTAAAGTAAATGCTAACTCTGTGAAACCTATCGAACCATCACCCGCAGGCGCAGAGATTACGTCGGTTACATTTTCTCTATCTTCGCCAACATCAAACCTAAATCTCGATGTTGTCGATGAATAGAAGGAATCCTTCTGAGCGCAATTCTCACACAAGACAAGTTCTTCGAGAATTGTTGTGTCAACTCTTTCTTCAGAGCGGTGAGCTAAGATTATCTCATCACCAATACAAGAATCATGTAAGTCACTCCATTCTCTAATTCCATCATTGTCATCGCTAGGTACGACTGAGCTCCAATCTAGGGCAGGCATCTCACCCGCTGTTGTCAAACCACTCCTGCCTGAAGCTGACGCTATCCAACGAATTTGTGCTAGTGATAATCCTCCAATTGTCTCAATACAAGTTTGTGCGTCTCCATCGGCTTTTACCATTAGAGCACCTGCTGCTCTTCCGTATGGTATCTCAAGAATCTCTTCGTCGGTCGTATCACATTCCCAAATTCCTGTCATAGAATAATTGGTTGATTTGGAAGCTAGAGAGGGGTCTACACCATTCGTAGCCGAACCAATGTAATGTTTAGATTCACACGCATCGAGTGTAGACTGCAATCTATCATATTCCCAAACACCAACATAATCACTCGTAGCAGTGTACGTTGATTTCCATGGTGACTCCATTAAGGAGGTATAATGTAATCCTTGAATTCTGATGAAATTTTCCGAAATCGTATGGACGGAAACCCAACCCCTGCGCCAACCTATTGCAATTCTATCCCCATCTTCATTAAATTCTGCAGAAAATACACCACGGTTATTTTGTGATGTTCCAAATCCTCCAATAGTACCTATATTGGCCCATGTATCTGTCCTAAATACGTAGAATTCTGACCCATATCCTCGAGTCACAAGCATGCTTCCACCATCACTTGAAAAGTGGATATCGTGTACCTGACCCCCTAAGGTTAATTGTTTAATTATTGATTTTGATTTAACATCAGTTATGATGACAGTACTATCTTGTGAACCTGTGGCTACGTACCTTCCGTCAGGACTAACTGTCAACACTCTAACGTAGTTTGAATGGTTTGTCATATTCAGATAAATTGTGTTATTTTCAGTCCAAAAACCGTAGACATCCTGATTTCCTGTTACGAAAACAATTCTTCCATCAGGCGTTGTATCAATACCACTTATCCAGCCAGGCAATCCAGGGAAATTCTTCTCAAAACTATAGTTGCTAGTATAGTACGACTTTAGTGTAGAATCACGGCCACCACAGAATATTCTCTCATCATCTCTAGACCAACCAACTTCGTATATGTCGCTAGAAGTTGTGCCATTCCAAAGATCTGCAACAAATGTCCCTGATGTTGCATTAATTACTACACAACCTCCATTTTTGCTACCAACAACAAGATTATCCCCATTTGGTGAGATTTCTATATCCATTATATCCCCTTGCATTGTGTATAGATTTTTGATGAAAATTCCAGAACTATCATACATAACAACTCGATTGTTGTTGCTTCCAGCAAAGAACACGCTGCCGTTGGTTGCCCACTCAATCACGTTGACCTCACCAGAGGTTGTACCAGTGGTTACTCGTACAGATGAAGACTCACTCCAAGCATACCTTGTTGGTTGCTCAAAGTCTGCTAGACCGTCTCCATCGCTATCTGGACAGCCAAAACCTGCGGTAGAATTTGCAGTACCTGCTGCAAATGGACATACGTCGTTAGAATCGTTGATTCCGTCCCCGTCTCCATCCAAAGCACTGACTATTGGTATGAGTGTCATCGACACCATTAACGCTGCCAATACCAACGCTTCACGCATGTAGTAAATCGTTTAATTCGACTACTAAATGTTTTAGCCGATACGAGTCAAAGACTCATCAATAATCATAGAACCCTTGGCCTGATTTCCTGCCGAGTTTTCCTTGCTCAACCATTTCTATAAGAAGAGGTGCAGGAGCGTATTTGTCGTCTCCCATTCCCTCGTGGAGGACATTCATGATGTGTAGAACGGTATCGTTCCCAATCAAGTCTGAAAGTGCGAGTGGACAAATAGGATGATTCATTCCCAACTTCATGATCCCATCGATTGCTTCTGGTTCTGCAACACCC
>JAPOHM010000143.1 GCA_029979405.1 Methanobacteriota archaeon | reverse complement strand
ATTCGGTGATTGTGAGTTGATGATTCTCTTGAAATCATCAGGGCCCACGTCTGCGCCTGTACTTCTTGCCAGCATAGCTAGCGTAGTGGGGACACAAGATGGCCCAACCTGTTTGATGTGCTTGATGTCTAAGTCTGCGAAAAACGGACCCTTGGGCTCGTTTTCAGATTCTTCATCCCACAAAGGGGCGCTAGCATTCGGCTTCCAATCTTTTACTTCGTCGTTGTTTCTTTCTTTCATTACCATCATATCACCTCACAAATACATCCAATCATCTGGCCTACCATTTGGCCACTTCTTGTTCCATTCATCATTCGCTTTTCTTCTCTTGACCTCTTGCTCGTGCAGGATTTCCCAAATGTGGTAATCTGCAATTAACATCTCGATGAGATCTCTCAGATTTTCTGGAAATGTAGACTTGCTAGGATAGACAAATGTTGACCATCCCTCATACTGCTTGAGCTCTAATCCTTTGACGTAAGAAGGAAAATCACAGAATCCCAATCCGTCATCTGTGATTCCAGTGTCTATCTTCCAAGTTGCCTGTGATGCTTCTAGATACTCCATATGGACGCCGAGATTGCTCTTTCTTCTCGCACCATTTCTGATAGCTCTCAGAGAAGGTCCATATCTTTCCAAAGTGTTTGGAGGTAACCAAATTGAGAATTCCATACTAGCATCAAATGAGAACTTAGAACCGTATTTCCCCTCAATAGTGAAGGTATTCTCCTTGAGAGAAATTGAATCGCTCTCATCGACGAATTGAGCAAATTCAATCCATTTCTGTTTCAAATCTTCTTCTTCTTTTTCAGCCATTGGAGTTTCTTTATCCCATTTTGAAGGCTGATATCCTAATGGTAGCAGCATGATTCCTAACATATCTTTAGGCCATTCTGTCCACTTTTCACCAACATTTGGATTAGATTTGTTATGGGATTTTATCGCCATCAAATCAAACTCTAAGGTATCAATCTCAACGTCCCAATCTATGTTTTCCCAACCGTCGAATTCCTCACTCATTGGAAAGCCCTCCTTCTAAACTCGCCTCTGTTTGGATGACATGTCATGCATGTTGTGTTGATACAAGGCCAAGAGTAGTCATTGGCGATTGAGTTAATGAATCCCTCATGCTGCATTTTCTGCCAGAAAGGCCTGGTACAGTTCCAAGTATCTACCCAAATATGAGATTCTGGAAATGCTTTCCTTATGTCGGAAATCATAGCTGAGCCATGTCCCGAAAACCTTGCATCCGGATTGTAGACAATCACGTTGTGAATCTCAACATTTCTGCCGTTGACAAAAATCCAACAATTTGAGGTTGGCATTCTGCCGTTGTATATCCAGCAGTTTTCTTTTCTAGGGTGTTCACAAAATGGACCTATTCCGTTTATTGAAACGGTATTCTCGTCTGCTTTGCACGCTTGTTTTTTGTTTTGTTTTTTTGTTTCTATTTTCATTTTATCACCTTGTTGAATGGCCAGGGTACCGGGACTCGAACCCGGGTCGACAGTTCCGCAAACTGTCATGATATCCACTACACCATACCCTGATTGAAAATCAAACCAGCGAGGGTACCCGGATTCGAACCGAGGTCAAGAGGTTCGTAACCCCTTATGCTATCCACTACACCATACCCCCATTGGTTTGATTGCTCAACGACTTACAGCCGCTGAAGCATACGCATCTCGAGAAGAGATACTTGTTTGCAATAATTGCAACACTACTGAGAAATTGTTCAGAGCACATAAGATCGAGCTCGACTGCGATGTCGACCCAACCTAGTGAAATATTCTGATTGCATGGTATCACCATTTCTCCGTTGCAACATAGCCGAGGCAGTCATTGCGTAAAAAGATTTCGGTGTTTTCTATCATTTTGAGCGCTTGAAATGCGTAGTTGCCATATTTTTCCATAACTAGCCCAGCGCACTAATGTTATTTAATTATAAGTTTTAATTACAATTATTACCGGTTTTGTTACTTTTTCATGATTTTACAGTTAATTTTATACAAAAAAACAACAAAATGTGATTTTCAAAATTATTTTCACTCGATTTTCACCCTCATTTGTGGATCTATTCTACAACTTAGTGAAAATGCGCCAAAACTATGTGCTCGAGTTTATTCCGAGTTTCATGAATGTTCGCTTGTTATTGGTTTGCTCAATATTAGCAATCGCTCCTCTTAGCGGATGTATAGGAGATGATTCAGATAGCAGCAATTCGGAATCGATGTGTGCTGGTGGCGTGGCGGATCAAGAGTTGATTGGAATGTGGACCCAATACACAGATCCAGATTTGACACCTAGAGAGATGCATATCCGTTCTAGCTTAGAAAAAACAGGTTACATTCAGGATGATGATTTTGCTTCCACTTATTGTTGGACCGCAGAAAACTCAGAACTTGTAGAGTACGTGAATTACCCCCAATGGTCTGCAACGCACTATATGTACTCAAATTACCATGTAGATGGCGACTTGTTATTCCTCGGAAAGGTGTATAGCGAATGGATACATGAAAATGGGACAAGTGCAGGTATATCATATGTCGATAAGCCTACAGAATGCTATGTGTATCATAGAAAAGGAGTATTTTCTGATAATGAGACCATCAACTCAACCATCCTTTCAACCGAATACCCTGAGTTCTGTACTTGGGTATTCGCAGACCCTAGTGGAGCACACCCTGGTGATGCTTGGAATGGAACATACCTAGCTCAAGACCACTCAGATAATGTTTCTACATCTGTAACTGACAATCTCATGACCATTAAAATCGATGAATTCCATGGAGAAATCGATTGGTATGTTTCTGAGGGTTACTTTGGCTTCTGGGTACAATTGACCGTGAATAATCAAACACACCAGTGCGATTCTGGAGGAGAATCTGACTGTATGATTACCTTCTCTGGCGTTGACGAGTATTATGCTGTATGGGAAGATGGTGAAATTGCAACCCTAACGGAAAACGGTGTTGACATATGCTCTGTATCATGTGATGTCGAAATTACAAGGTTTGGAGTACGAGAAGAGGATACTCTGTTTGGTAACACAGAGATTACAATCGAATAATTTCTTCCAAGAAAATAACAATCCATTAAGAGGTGTTTCGCTTAGAGACACTCATGGAAGTTAGTCGAGAGGTGATAAGGACATTCACATTTATTGCCGGACCTTTGGTTTTGGTTAGTTATGGCCTAGCTCTATCAAAGATGGACGATAAAGCAGCACTGTGGGGTGGAATACCAAGTTCATGGATCACCTACATTGTGCCATTCATGTTCTTGGCAGCGATTGGATTCCTGATGTACTGGTGGGTCGCTTTATTCCAGATTGAAGTATCAGTTCTTGATTCATTGAGATGGCCATGGGGCGAATCTGATGGCAAGGGAGCACAAAGGCTTCTTCTCGCATATGCATTATTCCTAATTCCATCCATGTTCTGGATTGACAGTACTCGAATGCACATCAACAATGATTATTCTTGGACCCCATTCTTGGTGATTGGAATCCTTGCACTAGCATCGATTGGCAACATCCTGTTCGGATTGCTTGCATATGGCGCATATCAGGATGGAGTTGATGGTTCAGGATTGATGCTGCTCGGTTCGATTTTCTTGGGAATTCAGGTTATAGTCAACGACCTAATTGTTTGGTCTGCCAAATTCCCTTGGTAGCATTAGGTAATCAGGAATACTCGATGATTACCTGTGTCACGGCCAAAGCGAAGAATAAAGCAAAGGCAGCGGCAATGAAAATCGCGATTCTATTTTTGCGGTACCACTCGTGCTCACTCATATTTTCATCAAATTCTTTCACTTTCTCTTTGATATCTTCACGGGTTTCATCAACGAAATCATCCACTGGCTGTGTTAAATCATTTAATGCTTCAATAATTACCGAACCCTTTGGGTCAGTCTCTTCCCAATTCGGCCTAAAGTAGGCATAGATTCTGATTAGACCAATTCTGTACAAGAATATTAACATCAAAAGAGCAACAAGAATCGGAGGAGCTGCAACTGAGACGAAAATTACTGGAATAAGTGGAAGAATGGATAGGAACCAAAACACCTCTACGAAAAGAGGACCATCATTCCACTTGGGATTATTGAACCAATCATTGCCTTTGTTGTTAGGAGTGGGACAGGTCCTTCTGTCATGACCTTCTTTTCTACAAATACCACATTTCCTGCCGATGTAAATCACCTATCGTTAGAAAAATCAGGTTTGCGTTTTGATAAGAATGCATCAATCCCCTCTGCAAAGGATGTGGTTGTTCCAGCAGCATCGATCAAAGCTTGCTCGTGCTTGAGATGGGTCTCAAAGCCATTCACATTAT
>JAPOHM010000090.1 GCA_029979405.1 Methanobacteriota archaeon | reverse complement strand
GGCTGGTGAAATGAAACAACTTTGCATCGATAGAGCAACAGATTGGTTGTCTGAACTATCTGAGAAGAGAGATGAAACAGCTCATTTGGTCAAAGATTTCTTTGTAGATTAAGCCAGTCTTACAGTTTCTAAGTTCTGAGGTGCATAAGTTCGAACTTTGAATTTCTCTCTAAGTGTCCTTCCTAATTCGTTACATTTGAAATAATCACCGTGGTGGCAAATTACATTCTTTGGTGTCGGGCTCATATTTTCAATGAATTCCAACAACTGCCTTCTATCAGAGTGTCCACTGAATCCATCGATTGTTACTAATTCGCATCCTATCTTTACAATTTCAGTTTTGCCTTCAATAATCATTGGAACTTCGCTGAAACCTTTCTGAAGTCTCCTTCCAAGAGTTCCTTCAGCTTGGTATCCCACAAAACAGAGCGAATTTCTGTTTTCATGAGCCCAATTTTGGAAGTAAGACATAACCGGTCCTCCGTTTAACATGCCACTAGTAGCCAAAACGATACAAGGGCTTGTGTCCATGATTATTGATTCTCTCATGTCTCTTCCCTGAACGGGCCTGAACCATTCACTGGTGAACGGGTTGTTACCATCGTCCTGTAACAAACTCTTTCTCAAAGATTGAGTAAGATAATTTGGGTGCGTTGAGTGGATAGCAGTTGCTTCTTGAATCATTCCGTCTAAGTATACGGGCACGGGTTTTACTGCGCCTGACCTAAATAGTTCATCAATAGCAATCATTACTTCTTGTGAGCGTCCTACAGCGAATACAGGACAGATCATTTTCCCTCCACGTTGAATAGTTCGTGTAACAATGTCTTGCAGTTCTTGGTTAGCTTCGTCTCTACTTGGTTGGAAGTCCCCCGAAGCACCGTATGTTGATTCTATGACTAAAGTCTCACATCTTGGGAATCTTGTATTTGCGGCATCAAACAACCAAGATTTCTCATATTTTTGGTCTCCGGAGAATACGATATTGTGCTTACCTTCTCCAATGTGAAGATGCACAGAAGATGAACCCAAAATGTGTCCGGCATTGTGGAATGTCAGTTTCATGTCTGGCGCTATGTCTACCGTTTGTCCCCAGTCAACATCGATAACGTGTCTCATGCAAGTCCTGATATCTTCCATGTCATAAGCGGCTCTCTTTCCTTCAGCTCCACCGACTTTGAGATAATCGGTTTGTAATAATAGCATCATATCTCTGGTTGGTGGTGTACAATAAACAGGCCCTCTATATCCATATTTGAATAGAACTGGAAGCATTCCAGCATGGTCTAAATGTGCATGTGTTAGGATAACTGCGTCCATTTTTTCCATCGGCAATGCCTCTGGCGCGGTGAAGTATGGCATAGGGTCTGTATCCGATGCTATGTTTACTCCAACATCTATCATGACTCTACTTTCGTTTGTGGTAACAAGGTGACAAGCTCTTCCTACTTCGCGATAAGACCCTAATCCAGTTGATCTAACCCAAAAAGAACCAGGGCGTTTTGGTCTGTAAATATTCAAACCAAATTCCTTCAACAATTTTCTTCTTTCTCCAGCTTGTGCCGCTCTGTATCCTCTAATGTCGTGAATCGTCTTTGAGTGTATGGGGGGAGTTCTTTCAAATTTGACCAACCATCCACATTCATCACGTATTGACTTTGCATTCACTCCTCTTCTTCCTACTGCCTCACCGGGGTTGTCGCAAATCACGGTTACCTCACAATAACATTCATCGAAATAAATTGAATCGATTTTTGTTAAATCGGTCAATAAATCACGTATATATATTTCAGTTTCTTTTTGGTCTTTCATTATGGACTTATGCGGCCTTACAACTATTCTTCTTTTGATAGCCTTGGCAATTTTACCAACTAAACCATCTCCTCCGCCAAATTCATCGGGAGTTGGTGTGATAATTGCAATGTCACCTGCTTCTAAGTCTACCTCGTAATCTATTGATTTAGGTACTATTTTTGCTATTTCGTCTTTCATTTCTTTGAAACTAAATCTCATAATTTCACCTCATACCTACAGACTTCCATTGGGATTCCTGAGGAATCCTCGGGCTGAGCCCGTAGGTGGAGTGTAATTGCTCACTTTTTCAGAGCAGAATCTATTTCTGATTGAAGGACAGGAACGTATCCTTCCTTCGATGTGATTACGGCAAGGTCCATTCCGTTTCCTGATGCAGCGTCACGTTGAGCTGATGCGTTGAGTGCTCTTGCAGCCAAAGCAACTGCGTCTTTCCTGGTCATATTTTCCTTGAAACCGTCTTCAAGAACACCATACATGTAGGGTGAACCTGAACCGGTTGCACAATAGACATCAGGGATTGACCCACCTGCAGAATCAATTGAGTAAACCGAGCCTCCTTCTTCGTCAACACCAACAATCAGAAGTTGAACCCAATGTGGCCTTCCAGAAAGAATATTTGCAACCAAGGTAGAGGCGCCCTTGACGGTCATTTGGTCACCTCTCTTTAATTCGTAGAGTGATACTTCAGCGGATAGAGTTCTTGCCAAGGACTGTGCGTGTCCGACTAGACCTGCTGTGGTTAGAGCAAGGTTGTCTCCGATTTTGAACAATTTCTGTACGCTTTTGTTTGCTACAAAATGCCCCATGGTAGCTCTGTGGTCTGCTCCCACAACAACTCCTCCATTGAACGTGATTCCTACGGTACTGGTTCCAGTCTTTACTGCGTTTGGTCCTTCTTCCATTTTGTCACCTCACAAGACGCCGGTAATTGGGCGGATTATTACTTGCGTTTCGCGGGACCCTTATCAACCAACCGTCACACCATGTCTTTCATGAGCGACGAAGAAGACAATCAGACTTCGCTCGATGCATTCAATAATTCACGACCACGTGAACTCAATTTAGGTAGGAATAACGCAAATTCTATCGGAAATAATCGCTCAGAATCCAAGCGATATCACGACATGGGTAGTTTGTATCCAAATGCACCTGTGCCCAGGGTTGCAGATGGCCTGGTTATCCACAGGGCAACTTTACACGATGTAACAGGAACACTGCAGCTAATGGACTGGGTTGCAGACGGAGAAGCCGCTATCGTTCGCATGGAACGACTAATGGGCAGGGAATTAGAATTAGAATCTGCGATTGCAAAGTTAACTCAATTCATAGAAGTTGACATGGGTGGGCAAATTATCGGACTCACCGACTCGAGATTGATGTTATTACCTCCAGGTTGTCGTGGTGTTAATGGATTAGATTCAGAGGCTTTTGCTTCTGAAAAATATGATTTCAGGTAGGTATTTCCTATGAAAGAGGTTGAGGTTGAGATCCCTTGTCCGATGTGTTCGGTCGAAGGTCAATTGCGCATGATGACTCACATCGACGAGATACCATATTTTGGCGAGCATACGCAAATTACTGTATTATGTCATTCATGTGGTTGGCGTCAGACTGATTTTATCCCTGCAGAAGGGAAAAAGCCCGGAATGAGTAAGTTGTTTATTTCAAAGCCAGAGCATATTCGTGCGAGAGTAGTTCGCTCATCATCTTGTACAATTAGGATTCCAGAGTTAGACTTGGAGGTAAGCCCCGGAACAGCCTCAACTGGATATGTTTCTAACATTGAAGGTGTAATTGATAGATTCATGGAGATAATTATCATGGTTACCAGACAAGCATACACAGATGATTTAGAAATGACCGAAATAAAAAGGTTACAAGAGATGCATACTACTTTACTCGAACTCAAAGAAGACCCTATTCCAAAACCCCTAATTATTGAGTTATTAGACCCAAATGGGCACTCGCAAATTCTTCATGAAGACGCAGTTTTGGAAGAAATAACCGACGATGTACTTGCTACTTTACCAATAGGTCCCGAACCTGCTGTATTTGAAAATGAAGAATCTGATTAATTCAAAGGTTTGGGACGTCAAAGCCAAAATTTTCGGGGTCTGGCAAGTTTTCATTATCTTTTTCTATAGAAAGTTTAGACCCAACCGAATTTGTTGATATCGGTGTGCTACCCCGCACTTCTTGCTCACTATTTTTCATCGAACTGAAGAACATAAACAGGAACGTGAGGCTGAAAATTACTGCCATTGGGAGAATAAAACCTTGTCCTTGCATCGTGGAAATAAATGCAAGACCAAGAATCATAACCAAAGTCCCGGCGAATAACAGACTCCTTGATTGGCTTGCCACATACTTTGTTTGAACCATCGACTTGATGAACCTAGCCCATATTGGCTCATCTATGTACGGCAACTCCAACTCCCCTTCCTCCTCGGGGTCAGCTTGCCCTGGATGGTTGATGACAGCAGTAGCTCCATGGGGTGAAAACGCAGAAGACGCCTACGACCAAGGACTTGTTGAATTAGGCCTTGGTGACTCTAGACTAATTGAAGTTCAGGGTGCCTTTCTTCCTATGGGATTTTCTGCAACACCTCCAAAACCACTGCCTATGGGGTCACTCGTAGAGTGCCATCTTGCTACTGCATATGCGTACAATGGATCAAGTGCCTGTGCAGGAGTAGCATGGGCGGCTTGTAAAACACCAGAAGGAGAAGAATGTGCTGTTGTCGCAAAGATAACTACAGAACTAGATTATGAAGAAACAGAATCTTTACTGAAGAGAAACTTGCAAAGACGGTTGGCTAGCAGAGACTTAGAGGTGGTAACATTTGATGTTGCTGTTGACGAAGTAACAGCTGCCCAGGAGCATTTTGGAGTTGCAATGGCTGCATTAATCCTGCCCGAATCACTCAAATTAAGTGGTGGCGGAAACGTCGGAAGAGTAAGACAGGGACTTACTAGAACAGCAAGTGACGCAATGGAGTCCGCCTCTAAGCGTGTCGATACAAAGGCACCTGCTGCGCCTGCAATGAGGCCAGGTGGAAGGCCTTCATCAACCGATGGAAGAACTGACTTTTCACTTTGAGATCGACATGTATCTTGTAGTTCGATGTCCCAGTTGCGAAAAATGCTGGGGCACTAAGGGTAAACCGAAATCATGCCCGCATTGTGGAATAGCTGTTAGAGATGATCTAGAAATATTATCCACAACAGATAGCGCTGCAGAACTTCAGCAAGAGGTTGCAATTTTGAACATGCCAGAAAGTCTAAGAGACGAAATGCGTGAAAAAATTTCACCATCTCCTGAAATGAATACGGAACCTTCTCCTAATCAAATCATAAAATGTATTCGAATAGCTGCTGAAGATGATGTAATAAGATTGGATAGGCTTTCAGGAGCCCTTAGAGGAAGTGGTATCTCAATATCTGCGATCGATGTGGCTGAAGAAGCTGTTAGTCAAGGCTTGTTAATGAGAACCAATGATGGAAATTACTTACTTTTACAGTGACATTCAAGAAGGTAAACATGTGCGCACAACTCGCAGGGTCTGTGGGTTAGCTTGGCCTATACTCGGGCGTTTGGGACGCTTGGACTCCAGTTCAAATCTGGACAGACCCACCATGCATTTATTTTCGAGTGAAGTAATATATATCTAACTAAATCAATTAGCCTAGCCATGGCGAGCCGTTGGAATGTAATGCAAAATAAACCCAAAAAAAGAAGAAGAACAACGCTCGATTTATACGAATTCTGCACTTTTTTGGTTTTCATCTCGCTAGGAACAATTGGTTTGATGATTTTGGTAAAGATTCCTAGCGGGACATTTGACCACGTTTCCGATGTAAGAAACGGAATAATTGGCTTGGGTTTCCTTATCTCGGGACTACTTCTAATTCGCTTCGACAGAAGTGCTTGCAAAAGAGCAAATGAAAAATTCGATTATGATTTAGCTGAATACGAAATGATTCGAACCAAGTTTTTAGAAATGGAAGCTGCAAAATTAGAAATGCAGAAAGAATATTCTATCCAATACATGACTAATAGTGGAAATGCAATAATTGTAGATCCCGGAGTAGTTAACAAAACTGAACAGATTATTGCAACTGACCAAAATTCATCTGAAGAATAGCAAAGTGGTCAGGGAATGACCACTCTTCCCAAAAAATATCTTTTCATTTGGTTGAGTGACAATTTAGAAGTAAAGTTGAGTGTGTTTTCGTTCATTGCAATTATTCTTTCAGCTTCACTACTAACTATCATTGCAAATATCTTTGCATTTTTTAGTGTACCGTTATATCTTGGCATAATCTTTGCAGCGCTATCTGAAAAGATTGAATATCGCAGCGAGCTTAT
>JAPOHM010000206.1 GCA_029979405.1 Methanobacteriota archaeon | reverse complement strand
CCTCCAATTCAAAATTAGCGAAAAAGGGTGGCTCAAATGTCCTATTCGTAGTTCCAAATCTGGGCCGAACAACCAATTGGTATGAAATCTTCAAAGAAATGGAACCGACCAATCAATATTTCAAACCCGACACACCAGCCAAATCGTCGAAAAGTCTGACTATGCGATTCATTATCCACGGAGACTATAGCACAGGAGGTGGAGTGAGCGACTTACTACCAAAAGGCACTCTAACTGTAATCTTACGGATGGAAAAAAATACGAAAGCCGCATCTTTTGGACCTAATGATGGGAAAGTGTTTGCACCAGTAGTGGATATCTTAGTCGAAGATAGAGCTGGAGATTTAGGATTCGCAGACGCAAGGCAAGAGTCACCAAAAGACAGAAGGCAAAACACAGGAAATGCTCTAACAGATGCATTCAATGAGGTGAATACCTCTGTGAATCGTGGAGACATCTTGACAAATCCAAAGGGCTCAAAGAGGAAATCAAGAGGTATGTCCTATGCAATTCAACTGATCCCCGATTCCCAGATAAGAAAAAACACAATCAAAGAAGATACAAAATCATGGCTCAAACCTACGCTAGAAGAGATCGATGGTGGAATGTTACTGCACAAAAACTTCGCTACAGGTAAGAAATTCAAAAGAAAACCCGGTGAGCGCACATGGATATGGAACGACACGGAATATCTCACTAAGGAAGACCTACAAACTGACCTAAACCAGTTCGGAACCTATATTGACAAAGGAAAATCAGAAAAAATGGTAATGCTGTATGCACAACGCAAGGATAACAACGCAATGGTTCCTTATCGAATACACATGCCCAGAATCATACTACAGCACGACATGGCGAATAACACGCTAAAGGCCAAGAAGGGTTCAGGGTATTACACAGCAACACGATCACTTCTCGAAGCGATAGAGGGCGCATTCGGTAAAATCAAATTCCATAGGGATTTGAAAGACTTAGGCGGAATGGAAATTAAGAAAGGCAGAACTAAGATTAGGCTAACGCAGGGAATTGGTAAAGAGTTCAAGGCTGAGGGATTGGAAACTCCAACAGGCATGGCTTTCATTCATCACTACTTACCTGGAACTCAAACCCCTGTGTATGCTTCAAGGGAAAGTTCTGGAAAAATGAAGATGTATCAAATGGCGGGGGAGTGAATTGGCAAAAAATTATCACAAGTTTGAACTAACCCGCAAGGAAGACCCTACTAGCGTTACAGAGCTAATGAGAATCACCCAAAAGAGGGCAGAAGATTTGGGTGCGAGAGCAAGACTACACATAAAGGATGGAAGCAACTACCTTATTGTAGGGTTTTCAGAGGCTTTCAATCATCTCAAGGCCGGAAAACAACTCTATCTCGTAAGCGGAGAAGAGAGGGAACTGAAACAAAATCCAACAGGTGCTCACAAAAGAACGGCGGCAGTCGCCCAATTCAACCAAGAAAAAATCCAATCAAGACTGTTTCCCGAATTAGATCCAACGACTCTGAACGAAAGGGCGAAGTCTCTTGGTTCATTCAGAAGCCTGTTATCTCAAACCTCGATAACTCCCGCATCCTCAGAGAGAATTTTCCCTACTGAACCTGCTCAGGAAACAATTAGAGCACGAGTAATAGGTATGTCTCAAACAGGAGACATAAAGACCCAAAGAAGGGTATTGATGGAAGCATATCAGGAAATCCTGTCAAGCATAGACGGTGGGGAGGAGCTTTCTGAAAAAATACAAACACCAGACGATCTCATTGAACTTATTGATGGAATGAAGATTGGGGAAGACTATGATAGCGACATCAACAGAAAGGCATTCAAGGGCTTAGTCGAAAATGCATCAATATATGAACTTCTCAAAAACGCTAATCAGCCGTTCTTGACACAGCTCTTACCTCACATGAAGAACCTTGCAGGTATGCCTGAGAGCAAGCTTGCCGAGATGCTGATGCCGACTCCATCAGAACTCATCAAACCAAACATGAGATTGATTATACACACTCCAGAACTCACAATAAAGCAATTAGCAGACGGAAGAAACTGGTTTCAAAAATCCAAAGACTACTGGTTCAGAAAAAAGGTCAATCTCACGGAATTTCAAGACAGCGAGAACGAAACCTATCGTCAGGCGATTATGCTAATCAACAAAACAGGTTCGAGAAGAAACGCTGCACAGGCGATATCCGAAGCGGCGGCTAAACTCATGGAAAGGGTGAAGAGGCCGGGTAAAATTGGGCTAGAATTAATGAATGATGAGGACGGCAATCCAGTAGCGATACCCTGGGTGAAGATTGACGGTCAATTATTGCCTCGCAGAACGGGTGATGACAAAAACGCAGAGGAAGTTGCAAAGAAACTCGCCAATTTGGAAACTGGCTCGCACAAAGCAGTAATCAGAATAGGGAAATCAAATTGCTTCCTAATCGCAGTAACCAACGAGGGTATGCCGAAGAATTTGCCTAACACCTTCGATAAGAGGTGGATGAT
>JAPOHM010000012.1 GCA_029979405.1 Methanobacteriota archaeon | reverse complement strand
GCCGGATACTGCATCTTCAATTGCGTCGCCAACCGTGTCCATAGGGAAGTTAGACGTGAATTCATCTAGGTCTACCAAATCATTATGGTAAGCTAGTCTTATTCCATCAGATGTAATCCACGGAACCCGTGCATTTTCTGTAACATCTACCATTGAAATTCCCCAGTCATTCATAGTGGACTCATCAATGTGATTAATTCCCGCAAGAATATCGATAAACACTGAATCTTCATCCGACATGTCCAAAGTGACTGCAAGGGTTATTCCGGTGTCATCTGGACCTACAATCACACTGCTCGTTTGAGTTGAATTTCTGTGTGCAATATCAATGCTGACTGATTGTTCAATTCGCTGACTTAGGAGGGGGGCGTTTGTATGGTCAATAGTCCACTGAGCGGCCATGTAAGAAGGTGGACCTGATTTTATCACCTGTATTCCGTTAGCATCAACGCCCTTGATTGTGGCGAAATCTGGTGGATTTATTACGAAAACTGATTTGTGGCCGGGCTCGCTAAACAAATCGAACTCAGAGGTTATTTCAGAACCCATTGCGAGCATTCCTTTGTACACTCTTTCTAATGTGAGTGGGTCAACAGAGCCTAAATTAAATGTTGATGTGGATAGAGAAACGTTTGCTTTGACTGAGAAACAGATTGGAGGGTCAAACGCATTTTCGATAGATTGACCTTCCGAACCGTATACTGAATCATTGTCAGGATTATCACTACATGAAGTTGTGATTCCAGATTCTGTTATTGTGTTAACATAGTTTGAATCTACATCCTCAACTGTACCAAAGCCCGTACTTAGTAACTCATTAATCGTATCATTAACTTCGAGGATCAATTTCTCCTTGACTGTTGGCGTTCCCGGACCCCCAGTATTTTCATTGAAGAAATTTCTAATTAAGTCTGCAGGAGCTCCATCCTTTTCAGAAAATCCCATTGCTTGAATTGCAGCTGCGATATTTGGGTCATCATCAAAACCAAGAAGTGACCTGTTGAATTCTCTGAGAGCCCAAGTCATTTCCATTTCAATTTTTGATGTGTCAACCAAATTGAATTCATAGACTCCCTCAATCCAATCTTGCTGATTTGGAGTTCCATCGTCAGCACTATCCCAGCCGTCACAATGTCCACCATTTATCGTACAAGCAGGCATTTCAACAGCGCTAGCAAAAGGTGCCCAAAGAGAAATTGTAAACACGAATATTAAGGAAATTGCCAGTCTCGACTTCATGCTATCGGTTTACCTGTATACGGGGAGATTTAACAGGGTTTTCCTCTAGCACTAAATATGCCTGATGCATTTGCCTATATTTGTAGTCGGGAAAATGCGAGTGCTGAATATGATAAACTCAAGAAAGAAGGATTACTGATTACGGAATTAAAACCCAGACCACACGAGGACGGGATCGCTATTCCTGTAACCTCTGGAAACGTAAGACTCAACTTCGAACGTGTTGAGAGAACTGACCCTCATTTCCTACTTTCCAACCTTATTGAAAATCCTCCAAAAAAATGGGAAAGATTAGGAGACATGATAATTTTCCCGAATGGAACTAATACTGAGAACTGGAACATGAATGAAATTGCATCTGCTCTTGGTGGCAAGAGACTCGCAATCCAAAACGAAATCGAAAAAGGGGTTACGAGAAAATCGCAACTTGAGTTGATACACGGTGAAGATTCATGGGTCGTCCACAGAGAAAATTTTGTAGATTACGAATTCGATGCAGCACAGACAATGTTTTCCTCTGGTAACATCACCGAGAGAAGAAGAATGGGCGAAGTAGACTGTGAGGGTGAAGTTATTGTCGACGCATATTGTGGCATAGGGTATTACACTTTACAATTCTTAGTAAGAGGGAAAGCTATGCACGTCCATGCTTGTGAGATAAATCCGAAAAGCATTGAAGGTTTGGAAAGAGGCTTGGTTAGGAACAATGTAAGGGAAAAATGCACAATCTATGAAGGTGACAATAAAGAGACTATGAGAGATTTAAGAGGCATAGCTGATAGAGTAATACTCGGTTTAATTCCATCATCTCTGAATTCTTGGGGTAATGCAATCAAGTGTTTGAAACCAGATGGTGGGCACATACATGTCCACATGAATGTTCACGAAGATGAGTTTGAAGAATGGACAAAAAAGACGGTGGAATGGTTTTCAACAGTTAGTGGCAAGACTGTTGAAGCAATACATTTGGAGGATGTCAAATCGTATTGCCCGCACATACAACACGTGGCATTAGACTTGAAAATCAGTTAGTGAAGAATTCCCACCAATCAAGATTCTCATCTGGGTCTGCACTCTTTCCCATTTTTTCAGTAATAACCGTGCCATCTTTATCTATAATCATAGCATGAGGGATACCAGTTACGTTCATCGATTGAGCAATTTCTGAGCCCAACATAAATGGTCGGTCTATCGTTCGATTTAGGTTGTTTTCTGTATTGTTATGCCAATCGATTAAATCTGATTGTTCATTAGAAGAATCCTTAGAAAATACCAGCAATTTTCCTTCCGGTATCACCTGGTCATAAGCATCAATTGTAGTCTCACAATGTGAACACCAAGGAGCTGAGAAATATGCTACCCAGTATGTCCCGTTTAACCCTTCGAGAGAATTGTTACTTCCATCGTGAGCGGATATTGAGAAATTTGGGAAAGTTTTCTTTTCCTCATCAATTGTCGGCTCTTCAATCACTTTCTCATCCAAACAACCAGCAAGCATCAAAATAAGTGATACTGCAATTATTAAACTAGTTCTCATCTCTATCATCCCCTAACAAAATTACGTCTTGAATATCATCCTTTTTGATTAAAGTTGGAAGCAAAAACCAACTCAGAATTGCGATTAGAACCCCACCAATTGCAAATTTGTACTTGACGACAAATGACTCCTCAACACTGGTTTCAATGTCTTCCAGAGGACTGGGTATAACTCCTATCATGTCTACATTCGAGATATGCACCTCGTAAAGTGGCCTACCTGCGGATGATGCTGGATTGACCACAATTTCTTCACCAGATGGGTCATCGGTTGTCGGAACTGTTGCTATTGCTCTGACGTGACTCATACCGTGTCTGACAATTCCAAATGTAGCATAGCCTTCATCGTCTCTATTTTCAGGGTCTAATCCGTGTGCTTCTGTTTCTGCAATATACCACTGAGTATCTGCGCTATTGGGGTCCGCACTTCGTGCCATTCCTATTGCGCCATCAACGTGTGAAAGATTTTCATTGTGCTCAAGGTCAAGAGTATGACCGTCGCCTCCACTTCCACATTCTGGACTGGTGACTGGATATACTCCGATTGTTGTGCAGGTTGGGTCACCTGCTTGAGTTACAAAATCGTCGATTACTCTATGGAAGAAGATCCCGTCATAAATGTCACTTTCTACGTGCATAATCATGTTCTTCGTTGTGTTTGGCGCCCATTCCTCGAATAATTCAATGAAAATTTCACCTTTAACAGAAGATTGGAGGTGACCTGGCGTATACTCTACCTCGATTATCAGAACTGCATCGCCTGGCCTTGGTTCATCCATTGGTGAGCCTTCCAATTCTGGTCCATCGGACCAGAGGGACATATCTACTTCAACATCCCTCCATTCCTCATCTCCAGTTTCGTAATCAACTCCAGAAACTGGAGTCAAAACGAGTAGAGCCAAAACAAATGCTACTACTCGCATAGCCAAACCCATGAACTCTAACCAAATCAACTTAAGGTTCATTCTTGTCGATTCTTTCTTGCAAATTTGAATGATTGAACACAGGAATAAGTGTAGAACGAACCGGTTAGAAGTAGCATCAGCATCGACCCAGATGCATAGTTAAGTCCATCTCCCATTACCATGAAGAACCTCGTTCCACCCAGAGCACATAGAAGGCCGAAAGTTGCGGAAATATGCATCCATAGAGCCCGCTTTTCAGGGACTTTCTGCGCTAAAATTCCTGAAATTAACAGTGGCACTCCCAAAAAACTTGGAAAGTACGAAGTTATGGAGTCCGATTCTGATATTACTGAAATTGCTACTCCCCAGGCGATCAAAAATCCGCCGTAATAGGTCGACAATTCGGGTATTGATTTTCCGGCGACTGTGTAGTGTTCTGCCATATTTTGGCGTGGCATCCTACACCTTTGAGCCTTTGGTTAAAATGACAAGAAAAAGTAAGACTGATGAGGGTGTTACTGTTCGTGCTACATTATGGAAGACGAAGTTTTCGATGCGGAAATTTTCCAACCTTCCAGTGATAACGTTCTCAATATTACATTAGCCGCAACCATTGCAATATCAATTGTGTTTCTAATTTTAGGCTCAAGTATTGGACATGTATTGAACGATACAACTGAGGCTGAATCAATCAGAGAATGGTGGTTAACACCGTTGCACGAAAGGCACACCATGGAGCTTGACCTGACACAGTCAAGATCTGTTTTACCAGTTAACGGAACGTACGGAGTTTTGACCTATACCGAGCATTATGTTGCTGTAGATTTACCCGCATCTGAGGATGATGTTGGATTTCCTGAAGATGACTTGATGCATGTCGCATTATGGTTACCTGATGTTCCCGAAGGGGTGAAGGTCCCCGTGATTATGTCTATTCATCCATACTATGACTTCGGAGGCGAAGGCATGCCCGGAGTTGGACCGGATTCCAATCCCAATACCGTTCCTGATGGAGGAATTGGAAAATGGGTTTATGACAACTTCATTTCACACGGTTACGCACTTGCTCAGGCTTCAACATTTGGCTCAGGAAAATCAACTCATTGCCAAGATGTCAAGGGATTGGGAGAACAAACCGGAATCCAAGCTGTTGTTGAATGGTTAGGCCAGCAAGAGTGGTCGAATGGCAATGTTGGATTGATGGGTAAATCATATGCGGGTACAACAAACTGGGAAGCCGCTCAAAAGCCATCACAATATCTGAAAACCATAGTTCCGATTTCGGGCTCTATTGGTGTGCAAGAAATGTTCTACAGAAATGGTTCAAGCGAAGCAAGAGCGCTGGGATATGATGCTGCATATCAAGCGGCTACAAGCGACCTCACGACCGATGAATTGAGAGTTTGTCAAGACGATTTACAAGGACCTCTCAATCCATTTACAACGCAATTGTGGGCACATTATGGAGGTGCTCAGTGGAATGATTATTGGGATGAGAGAAGACATCTTCCAGACGTGTTACAAAACTATCGAGGTAGCGTATACCTAGTTTGGGGAATGCAGGACTGGAATGTAGACCCGTATCACGCATTCCCGACATACCAACTAATGAGAGATGCTGGAATTCCCGCAAGAGGAATAATGGGGCAGTGGGCACACAACTATCCAGACCAACCTACCGTTCACGGCGGATTAACATCAGGATATGGTGCAGAAGCATATCCAGAGATGTCAAGAATGGATTGGGCAGTTGACCTGTATGCTTGGTTCGAATATTGGTTGAAGGGTAATGGCCCGATGCCAGATCTCCATGTTCAAATGCAGAGAAATGACGGTAAGTGGCACGTGGAGGATACATGGCCTCCAAGCGATATGACTTGGGAGAGGATTACACTTGACCAAACTACCGTCGACGGAAATGTGGTAAGTATAAACTCTGATGTCACACTAACGATTCCTGCCTCAAACGAGGACAGATTTATCTCCGGATTACCAACATTGCACCTATCAGTAACTACCAGAGGCTGTGATGGAGGACAGGTATTTGCTACGATGTATGATTCAACTCAGAACCTTAGAATTGGACATGCGACTATGGATGTCAGATACAGAGACGGCGGATACACCGCACAAACCGTCAACCCGGCATTACAAACATATCTCATGAAAATGGAATTCAATCCGATCGACGCAATTATCCCTGCAGGGAACGAGATTAGAATAGAGCTAACTGAAAGCGGTGAAGACTATCTTCCAAGTCCTTGTGCACAAATCGGTTTGATTATCAATGCCGATTCTACATCTGAGTTATCTCTTCCTCTGATTGAAAGAGAAGACGATGCACCAGAGTGGTTTGATGTTCCTAACTGGTGGGATTTAGAAGAATGAGGGTATTGGCTTTCGAAGATTCAGTCGATATTGAAGCACTACTAATCAGTGGTGGCATCAGTATTATCGATATCGATTTCAAACAGTATTTTGAATCAAGTAATTATTTGGAGAGGATTTATTCATTCAACCCTGAGATATTATTACTAGACCATTTCATGCCCCCGACCAAGGGATTAGATTTGCTCAAGGGATTACTTAATTCCAATATCAAAAGGCCGAAAATTATCGTAGGAATTAGTTCATCGAGCATGGCCAATAACGCAATGCTAAGCGCTGGAGCCGATTTCGGAGTTACAAAATTTGATTTGCCAAAATTGGAAATTTGGGAAAACTATTCTTCGTGAGGTTGCCAATCTTCCTGACCTGGTTCTCTATACCACCAGTAACCATCATCATCTTTCCACCACTCTACGTCGTCCTCATCAACATAGTAGTTCTCATCTTCCTCTTCTTCCTCAACGTGATGTTCTAATCCACTTTCTTGAGCCATTTGTTTCTTCAATAGGTCGATTCCGTCATCTGAGTCTGCAAATACGCGATTTTGAGTTCTAATCTCGGCTTGATGATCTCCTGCGGCAATTGCATCATCTGAATCAGCATAGAAGTCAGCAGCCATTGTCCTCTTGAAATCATCGAATTCATCACGACCAAATGAACCTACGAATTCGTCACCCTGAGATTTCATCAATTCGTCTAAATTCTTCCTCTTGCCGAGATTAAGTTTAGGTGAATCCGGCATTTCACCAGAGTCATAAAAAGCATCGCTACTGTCTGTCAATTTGCCAAAAGTCCTACCCTCGGGGTCAGCATCTTCGATTGCTTCGATAAGAAGGTCATGCTCCTCTTCGTCGATATTTTCTTCTTCGTATTGCTGGCCAATTGCCTTGACCATTTTCTTCAAAGTTTTGGCTAATGCTCTATCACTTTCAGCCTCATCAATCGCCTTATCGATTTGCTTTTGCATTCTTTCGTAAGGACTTCCAGTGATAGCACCAAGAAATCGGCCAAAGCCACCTTTCTTCTTCGCCATGACCTCAATTCACAGTTAGATATATTCAAAACTTACCGAAATAATCCCACAGGGGAGGCATTGATGATTGAGAACTATTTAGCGCCAAATATGGCAAGCGACTGGTTGGAGGAAGCAGTCGCAGTATACAATGACGAATCATTCAACCGTAGAGAGGAATATGTCGCACAAATTCATTTTCCAGTATCAATTCTGGAAGAAATTTTAGGTTGGGCATTCAAATCATTACCTGATGAAATATTGGTTGGTCTTGATGTTAAGGATGAGAGAATAAATCACGAAACCGCTACAATGTTCCAAGGTGATAATCACAAAGACAGCCTATTTGCCGGCCAGGGATACAAAATTAATGAAGCGGTGATGGTAAATCGTGGAGATTCCTATTCTGTCCACCACATTCCTGAAGAATGGACAGACGACATATTAGGAACGGATAGAGGTCCGCGTGCAGGTAGGTTCACTCATTGGTTACACACCCACCCAAATGCTCCTGCAATACCCAGCGGAGCCGATGCGGATGCAGCACAATCAACGGACGGAGTTGACCTAATCCTTGGAATTGAGTTTTCACCCGCAGGGCCTCTGCCTTGGTTTGATGATGTCGAAGGAGAAAGGAGGGTAATTGGTGAAAAGAAATCTTGGTTTTCTAGAAAAGATAAGCGGAAAATCCTAGGATATGCTCCCACTGGACACATGATATATTCTCTTGAATTAATAGCATTTCACAAAGCTGGACTGGGAATAAATGTTGTTTTTGTAAACGATGAAGGAGAAGCTTACTGACAGGTTGTCTGGAAATCATAGTCACCCAAGAAATGGATAATTGATTCAATTCTGTCCATGTTAACTCCCATGTCTGAACGACCTAACCTTGATTTGGAAAATATCTCGACAGTACCACATTCATTCGAGTAATGAACGTCGTCGGGGAATTGGAAAAATGAAGTCCTATCTACAATATGCCCATCGCTGAATGTTGTTGTGAAACCTCTTGTTTCTTGCCATTCAAACATAGCCTGATGAAGTTCTTCATCTGAAACATTCAAAGCGATTGTAACATATTCACAATTAAACGAGTCTTCTGGACAATTATCAGGCATTTCAGATGTAGCGAATGGGGTGCTCAGAATATTCATCAATAGCAGGGCTCCGATGTAAATTGAAGGAGCCCATTGCCAATTTGATGACATCATCACACCTTAGTGAATTTTGAATTTGACCACTCATAGACAATCGGTTTTCCAGTAGGAACCTCTAGAGACAATACTTCTTCTTTTGACAGGCCCTCGATTTCCATTATTATCGAACGTAAACTGTTCCCGTGTGCTGCAATGAAAACATTGGAGTCTTTTTCTAAAGTTGGTACAATTACCTGCTTTAGATAAGGCACGGTTCGAGCGCCAGTCATCTCTAATGACTCACCATTCGGAGGGGGTACGTCGTATGAGCGTCTCCAGATGTGCACTTGTTCATCGCCATATTTGTCCCTCGTTTCTTGCTTGTCAAGACCTTGTAAATCGCCATACATTCTTTCATTCAATTTCCACGAAACATGTACAGGTATGGTGTTCGTATCGGAATTAGAAGTTGACCAATTTGCCATCTTCTGTTCGTTTTCGCTCATTTCTCCGCCTTTGCTGTCGTATTGGAAAACCGGTGTTGCTCCACTTTCATGCTGTGATAAAGCGATCATGGCCGTCATTTGGGCTCTCATCAAAGTGGATACGTGAACTTCATCTATTGGCAATGATGAGATTTCTTTTCCACCTGCAATCGCTTCCTCAATACCCTTGTTAGTGAGTGGCACATCTACCCACCCAGTAAACAAATTTGCAGCATTCCACATAGATTGGCCGTGGCGCATCAAGATTAGAAGAGACATATCTCTCATGTCAAGGGCGTTGGCTATTACCCTTCAATCTTCTCAAGGAAGTAATAACGGAACTAGCCATAATGCAAGTAGTGGTGCCAAAGCCATCACTAGGTCTCTTGCAAAGGACCTCATCACGGTTTTAGAATTTGATACTGAGATCTTCTCAAACTCTTTTTCCATTTTTTCATCAATTTTGTCAGAAACAAGCCCAGCACCCCGTCTTGATAATTCGATTGCGGCACCTGTTGCTACTGAACTAAGCAATCCTGTCGGTGTAAGTTTCCTTGCTTTCAAGGCCATAGCGCCCCACGTGAAAAGAGAAGTTTTTGCAACAGAGGTAACAACTCTCTCCTCTTCTTTCTCTTCTTTGTCCTTGTTTTTTCTGGCGAATTTTCTCAACAAATCGCGCGCCTTGAAACCCTTATCTGCTATTTTACGTAGCCTTTCGATGTTTTGTTTCTCAATTGTTTTGAGCATTGTTCTAACTTTAATTATTCGAATAGTGTCAATGAAAATCCAGAAAAACCCGAGAACAAATAATACCAAGAATCCTAACCAGTTAGTCTCTTGCCAAGAACTCCAACCAAGCGGATCTACCATCAATCTTACTCCTAATGCAAGAATTATTGGGAGCGAAAAAGCAAGTATTTCGTTAACTGCAAGTAATGTATAGCCACGAACTGGCAGGTCTTTCAATCGCTTCAATATCCATCCGCCATGAGGAGAAAGTTGTTTTGATACTCTCAGAAATGGTCCGGCGAGGAGGAATAATCTCAGTATACCAGGTATGAAAAGTAACCAGATATACAAATCCCAAACATCATTTGGGGGTATTTCTGCTATACCAAGAGGTTGGACCACGACAATCCGTGGAGTTACTTCCTTTTGAAATAAGAGCCGGAGAGTTCATGCGTGGGGGATGATTCCGCGTAGTTATGCCGTTTTGGCACGGGTTAGCGGATTGGCTCAGCTTCAATGTTGACAGAGATTGGATAAACGAGAACGTCAAGTGGCGTGACTTTGGTACTGGAGTTCGTCTTGGGAAGTTAGCGAGAGAGGATGCGATTTCATTGGTCCTTTACGACGTTGTAAGCGATGTTGACATCGACGCTTTCATGCCTCACAGCCACCCTGGTGGCGAATGCTATCTGGTTCTTGAAGGAGAAGTTTGGGACGAAGACGGTACATATCCAGAAGGGTCAATTGTATGGATGGACAGAGAGTCGACCCACACTCCTAGGACAAGAGGTCAAACATTGATACTTGTCCTATGGCCTGAAGGCGTCAAAGCGGCTTAGGTGAAGCCAATGTGGACAAACATATCGGCCTACAAGTTTCTTGATATGCCCGAGTTTGAAGAGTTGAGAGAACCACTGAAGCAATTCTGCGACTCGCATGGCATCTATGGTACAATCCTGCTTTCACCTGAAGGAATCAATATCTTCCTTTCAGCCCCAAGAGACAAAATCGATATCTTTGTCGAGCACATCAAATCAGATGAGAGATTCTCTGACATCTGGGTCAAGTATTCAGAATCTGAAGATTGCGCATTCAGAAAAATGAACGTGCGCTTGAAGAAGGAAATAATATCCCTGGGCGTTGAAGGAGTCAAACCCCACGAGTTCACTGGACAGCCTATTGAGCCAAAGGAATTCAAAAGATGGTTGGAGGAGGGTAAAGAGGTTACAATTCTTGACACTAGAAACGACTACGAAGTGAGAATGGGTACTTTCGAAGGAGCTGTAGACTTGGATATTGAGACGTTTAGAGCATTCCCCGAGGCGGTCGCAAATTCAGATATTCCGAAAGACAAGCCTGTTGTAATGTTCTGTACTGGAGGAATTCGTTGCGAGAAAGCTAGCGTCATAATGCTAAATCAAGGTTACAAAGAGGTCTACCAAATTCACGGCGGGATTTTGAATTATTTCGAAGAGACTGGAGGCACACACTGGAACGGAGAATGCTTCGTTTTTGACAGAAGAGTCGGAGTGGATGGCGAATTAAACGAGACAACCTCAGAAGTTTGCTGGGCTTGCAGAGAGCCTCTTACTCCTGAACAGGCAGAAAGCCCAGAATTCGTCCGTGGAGTTTCCTGTCCCTACTGTATCAGTGTTTGATTTCAAACGGGCATTCATATACTCACACAAGAACTTACCAAATATGTCCGAGAAGCCTAAACTCGCTGTTTCTTCTTGCCTCCTTGGGAAAAAGGTACGCTATAATGGCGATGCCGCAGAGTTTAGGGTGCTCAACCGCATATGGAGTGAACATCTTGACCTAATCGGAGTCTGCCCTGAGGTAGGAATTGGCATGGGGGTGCCGAGACCTACCATCAGGTTAGTCAAAAACGGGGAAAAAATTTCGCTCATTGACCCAAAAAACGGAGATGACTATACTGACAAGATGCTGGAATTTGCTGAAATGCAATCGGACTATCTGGTATCGGAAGGCATTTGCGGCTTCGTTTTCAAGAAGGATTCTCCATCCTGCGGTGTAGAGCGCGTTAAGGTATATCGTGGTGATAACCCGCAAGCAGTTCGAGATGGTGTTGGCATGTTTGCGAAAGTATTCACCACGTTATACCCCCACATTCCAGTAATTGAAGAAGGTCGATTGACAGATCCATTACAGGCAGAACACTTCCTTGCGAGAGTTCACTTTTTCCATGAATGGTTAAACATCGGAAAAGAAGGTTGGACGGCGCAGAAAATAATGAAGTTCCACGCTGAACACAAATTGTTCTTGTTAAGCAGAGCTCCGGACTCTAAGCGAGCACTTGGAAGAATCATTGCGGAGTCATTTGATAACGACGAACATCCCGAAAATGTAGCTCTAAAGTACATGACATCAGCACAAAAATTCCTCTCTAAACTAACAAAGAGAGGACAGATTGCTCACGCAATGGAGAGAGTAATGGGTAGACTGCCGAATTTGGACCGACAAGACAAGCATGAGATGCTCGAGGTTATTCACCAATTCAGAAAAGGTTTGCTTCCAAGGTCTGCAGCAATTACCTTACTGTCACATTACGTCAAAAGACATGACAAAGATAACCCCATCCACAAGAATTTCTTATCACCAATTCCTATCAACATTGGAATTATGGCAAGAGTTTGAGGCTCATTCCCACTTGTTCCATTCTGAATTGGAGTGGGCAATTCGATACCACCAATCTCCACTTCCTGCAGGTAGCTCAAGCCATTCATATCCATCGTCCTTTACCGTTCCAGTTTGGCTTACATGAGGAGCATTTGCGGATGGTGAGGGAATATCTTCCCATTGTTCCATTGCTATTTTTTCATTCAGTAGTTTAGTTCGGTCTTCTGAATCGACAGAACCCGTCAAACCAAAATACGCATCATTATGAGCAATTTGATACAGTTCACCTGGTGAAGACGCAAGTAAATCATCAATCAGCGTGAACAGTTTCTCACGAGTGTTCTTCTTGATTTCATTATTCGTGTAGCGACCGGTAAGGTCTGCTTTCAGCTGATTAAGTTCGTCTGCAAGTTCCTGAGGATTGTTGTAATAGGCTTGAATAATTGATTGTAAGTAAGTTAATTCGTTCCTCTCTTCCTTGGTTAACTTCTTGTTATTACGAAGTACTTGTATCCACCTAAATGTATCTGGAAGTATAGCCGCTACTGCATTGGTTTGTAGTAGTGTAAACAGCGCAAGTAGTACGGCTCCAATTCCTACAGATGTAGTGACTGGGTCGTTATCTCCAAAGAAAGACGCCAAACCCGAGTTCGTTTCTTCTTCCGGCTCAGATACTACTACTACGGTACACCCGTCAAGGTCAACTTCAGTGTTTTCAGGAGTTCCAGGACAAATGTCATCAAAATCAGACACACCATCTGAATCTGAATCAAGTAACATGAGTTGGCTATCGCTACAACCAGTTGACGATACATTTTGTCCAATTTGGGTTCCAGGGCATTCGTCAATTGAATCGATTAGCCCGTCACCATCACTATCGTCTAAACAACCATCACTATTATTGTCAAGCATTGTTGCATTGATTTCTGGACACAAGTCGAATTCGTCAGAAACTCCATCACCATCCGAATCGAACACTAGAATACATCCATTTTCATCAACAGTTGAGTTTTCATCGGTATTAGGGCAGTCGTCCATATTATCGCCAATGCCATCACCATCTGAATCGAGTGTTTCATTTGCGTTATTTGGGAATACGTCGGAATTATCACCGACACCGTCACCATCGGAATCTGTAGTTTCTGAGGCATCATTGGGGAAATCATCCGAATTATCGCCGACTCCGTCGCCATCCGAATCCAACTGTTCAAAAGCGTTCATCGGGAATGCGTCCGAATTATCACCGACACCATCACCATCTGAATCTGTAGTTTCTGAGGCGTCATTAGGGAAGTCATCAGCATTATTTCCTACTCCGTCCCCATCGGAATCTAATTGTTCAAAGGGATTCAGTGGGAATGCGTCTGAATTATCACCAACTCCATCACCATCAGAATCTGTATCTTCATCCGGATCGTCTGGGAAAGCGTCTGCGTTATTACCTACTCCATCACCATCGGTGTCTAACCATTCACTGGCATCATTTGGAAATGCGTCGCCTGTATCGCTATATCCGTCTCCATCACTATCTGGACAGCCATTTACGTCTTCAGTGGAAGTTCCCGCTATTTCGGGACAGTCGTCGTTTGCGTTTACAATACCGTCACCGTCCAAATCGTTTTGGTCGATGAATTCGAACGACGAAGACAGTTCGTGCTCATTACCGTCTACATCAACTAGAGAGATTGTTACAACACCAGGATTTGCAACTGCGGGGGTAGTCACTCGAATGGTCGAATCATCGATAACGTCACCAGTTACCGAACCTAGTTGTCCAAACTTTACAGTAATCTCATTGGTAACGGTAATACCAGTAGATTTTGTAGTATACTTCAAAATATCAGCCGTATCATCATTAAAAGCGACGTGCATGATTCCATTGTTATCGATAAAAATTGAGTTCCCTTCGCCAACATCGGCATTCGAAGCGATTGTATTGACATCCCAGTCAGTGGCCGTCTCCTCTTTCATTGCATACTTCAAATTGCCACCAGTCCACGTATGATAGACGATGTGCGGTTGATTTGCAGCATCAATCGCTATTGAGGGGTCGCGTCCTGTGTGCCCTGATGAATCTATGATGTCGGTATCCCATCCACTGCCTGGAGTTCCCACTGAATATCTCAAATCATCCTCTTTATCATCGAAGTGGGCGATATGCAACTGCCCTTCTTGGTCCATTGCCATTGAAGTCATGTATCCTGGATACAGCTGAGATGGACTACTTCCCGTGTCGACCAGATATGAATCCCAAGAACCGCTTTTGTCGGTTGCTAACATCAATTTTGAGGAGCTACGATCTTGGTAAGCAATGTAGATATTATCGCTCTCATCAATTACAATCGAAGATTCGCAACCACGATTATTTCCTGCATGAACAGATTCGGTTATCCAAGCAGTACCGTTGTAAGAAGCAATTCGTAATCCATTCCCGCAATAATCTATTCCGTTATTGGCGTAGGAAATATGCGGATTGTTATTTGAGTCTACTGCGATACCGATAGGTCCGAAATGTGCAGATAAGGAAACTAAAGTATCCGTCCATTCCACTCCATCGTAATTCATGTATACCAGTGTTTCATAACTACTGGCATATGTTGTATATGCTAAGTGTAGGTGGTCATTATCATCAATGACCATGTGAATGTCCCAGCAATAAGTGTTCCCACAGTCTTTAATCTTCTTTGAAAGCCAGCCCGTTCCATCGTTAACGCTGTGTCTGATTTCGTAGTTTGACTCCTTTATCTGCACCACGTGAATGCTTCCGCTTGAATTGACTGCGATAGCATTCCATCGTCCTGCTTGAGAACTCATGTCAAGATTCGAAGTTGACCATTGGTGGTTGATTCCGTCGTTAGTTACATTGGTATCATCAAGGTCTGAAAAACCACTTCCTGTGATGGTGATTTCCTGACCACCAGCAGTCCAGCCCGAATTTTGAGAAACAGTTGATTGAATTGGGTTAGATTGCTTGGCAAGTGGAGACGATGGTTCTAATTCAGAAGAATGATTCATCAATGGAGACATG
>JAPOHM010000180.1 GCA_029979405.1 Methanobacteriota archaeon | reverse complement strand
GAATGGATTGAATAGGGTTTAGTCATAGGCGAAATATGCCGAGACCAACAGCATGGGATTCTTCATTCGAACAATTCTTCAATGCGGGATTAGCAGGTAACCCAACCACTGATACGCTTCGCATACCTGATTACCAGCGAGATTATTCATGGCCACGTTCATTAGTCGAACAATTGTATGAAGATTTGTCGGAATATCGTCAAGATACGCCAATGGGCCAAATCCCAAATTCACCATATTATCTGGGAAACCTCGTAATTCATGAAAATAATAACATATGGGACATTGTTGATGGTCAGCAACGAATAACAGCGTTGACTCTTTTGACTACCGCATTACGGGATACAGCCTTAGACAATGAATTGTATTCGTTGGGTGCAGAAATCCATAGTGTTCTAATTGGATCGAATATTTGGAGCGGACATTATTTGGATGCAAAGTGTGAAGACCCTGTTGGCAATTGGGCTAATGTAAAAAAACATGAGAACCGAGCAACTGTTCGGTTTTATCAACACTTTTACAACGATCATGTAGACTATGAAATAGAATATATCGGAAACGCAATGGGGGCACATATGGGAGTTGCTCAATTAGAAATTTCACCTGTGAATGCTCGATTTCCAATTTCGATTCCCACAGTAGCGTCACATCCAACAATTGATTTTGGAAACAATATTACCTTCATAATGCAATCAAAAGATCCTCTTCATCCAAATCATGGAGGCACTTCAATAATCAGTGCAGGTGACCAAATTGAGAAGATTATTGGAACATTAAATATCCCGGCAGGCCAAAACCTCAATCCAGGAGACATAGGAAGAGTCAAATCTATTGAGAATCAACAAAATTGGTGGAATGGTCAATTTGGCCCGCCTCCCACATATTCTCCAGCCCAAACCACCAGAGTACCAAAGGCATATTGGAAATTAAAGAATCAATTTAAAGACGATATCGACGGAATGGCTCCGGCTTTAATAGAAAACCGTTTACAACACTGGTTCACTGTAATCAGAAACTTAGCATTCACGATTACAAAGTTCGATGAATTAGAGGCCGCTGTATTCCACTTTGAAAAAATGAATGATAAGTCGTATTCTCTTAGCCTCGACGCTGGAGACCTCATGAGGCGTGAAAAGGTTGTCCGCGCCATGAAGGCTAACACAGATAACGTTGATGCAAACGGGCTTGGCCCGATACCCCCTGGTTTTGTAGTCCCTGCAGGGCTAGGTGCCGCAGAGGGGAACATCAATGCTTCTTGGGCATCAATACAAGATGAATTGGTTACTGGAGAATTCAATGAAATCGGAGATTTCCTTCGCGCCATGCACATTTCAACTGGAAACAACGTCACTAGTAGCAAAACCTTCAGAGAACACAAGAATGTGATAAACGATCGAATTACAAATGCTAAAGCTCGTGTTGTGGTACCTGCAGGTGCAACACCAGCCCAACAAAATCAAGGAAGGATTGAAAAAATGAATGCTGAACATGAGGTTGTTACAAATTGGTTCGAAACCAGTGAAGTTCTTTCACAGATTTTTAGACAAATTGCTCAACCCAATGTAGCATCAGTTGCTGAACTTCACAGAGTTGAGTTGAAGAACCTGACACGTGCAGGTTTCAAGCAACAATGGTCTCTATTTCTAAGAGGCAAGTATGTAATTGAACAAAACAAAGCGGAGTTTATGGCAGGACCTGTATATCGGGCAATGTCTGCTGCAAACCAAGCGACTGAGACTGCAGCATGGGATGAATTATTTCCGAGACTCATTCGAATTTATGAATATCTGGTGATCCGTGGCGTGATTTTCCCAGCCGATCTTCAAGGAGGCGGTGTTGCTTCAAACGTCATTTATTCCAAAGTAGCGGAATGGTGTGGTTCGCTTAATGGATTACCAACTCCTGCAACCAGAGCTGATATTGAGGGTGTTTTGGATACCATTTCCACCGATGTTGTAGATTTGTGTAGCGGGTTTAGATGGTTATCTCCAGTTTACTCAGCAATGAAAGATGCCGAAGTCGCTGCCAATGCTTTCCTAGGAGTGGCAGGTGCAACTCCAGCAAATGTTGAAACCGCTCTTAATGCACTTCAATTACCTGATTATCCCGGCATTGTTAACATAATTCAGGACTTAGCTACTGATGCTGGAAATGAACCAAACTTAACGGATGCAATAGCATTAGTTAATGCGGCGGTTCCAGCCAGGTCTATTGATTTGAGATACCTAGATCTTCAAATAAATTCTGCACAAGCATGTTTGCTATTGTCAATAATCGAGATATCACGCAGAGGTGTAACATGGGCGATATCCGCTGCTGCCGGTGGTGTTTTGTTCCAGACGGAGAAAGAGGTAGAACACATTTTCCCACAAAAAGCGCAAACTGGGCTAGGAGAGGCTTGGAGTACATGGAATGGCGTTGCTGAAGAGGAAATTGAAAGTTATAAAAACAGGCTCGGGAATCTGACATTGATAGGTGATGTACAAAACCGGTCTTTGGGGAGAAAATCATTTGCTGATAAGCAAACAGAACCCAATAATGGATACGATACTAATGCTGCAGCTAATCCAGTTGGTGGGCAATGGCAGTTACTGAATGAGTTACGGAGTGCAGTGCAGGCGGATTGGCTGCGAGACGATATTGACGCTAGAACTGAAATAATGCTTGGAGAGTTATTCGCGATATATGACCCTGTACCATGATTTTGTCTTTCGTTTACCAATCGACTTGAAAGCAATTTAAATTGTGATTTTTGGAAATAAATTCCCATAAGTTTGCTTAAAAGTAATTGAATAATAATTTCTGGGACACACACCATGTGAAATCGTACAGACTCCATTTGTCTGATTCTGTTTATTCTCGAAGGAGTAGAGCACAGAAATAATGAAGATGGGTTCTGATGTGTAACGTACATGGATAAGGTGAGAGATTTTATCTCAACTCAGTCTTTGATTGAACGTCATCTAGCGGATATTCTCAACTGGATTTACATAGAGAGCCAAGAGAAAGGCAGTTGCTATGACTTTATTGCACCAGACGGTTCAAAAATCGAAGCAAAATTCGACTGGGATTCAATTAAGACTGGAAATCACTACCTTGAATTTGCTCAAACTTCTGATGATGGAAAAACATGGGTTCCTTCAGGATTTGCTCTTTC
>JAPOHM010000196.1 GCA_029979405.1 Methanobacteriota archaeon | reverse complement strand
GAATCTCTCAAGAGAGATCCCGAAGAGGTGTTCGGGGCAGCTATCTTGGGTGGCCTTGCAGTTGGTGCTGGAATTGGTGCAGCTGCGATGATGTTGACTTCGATGTTGAAGAAGTGATCTTGAAATGACTTTGATGGCTTATGCCATCAACTCAGTATGGTAACGCACAATTATCTGAACTGGAATACTTCGAATGATTATGCTCTGATCGACAATGTTCATCTACCTGGATCTACGAGATCGAGAATATGGGAGATCGTCTGCCAATATCTGAATGGACGGTTGATGAATTCTGCCACTCCGGAGTTGATTCGCGTATAGCTATGAAGGGTTTGATGCCGGACGGATGTAAACCGAAATTATTCCTAACAGACCCTCCGTACAATCTAGGTTTTGATTACGGAGATGTCAGCGATTCACTAGAAATTGAAGAATATCACAAAATGTTGCTGGGCGTATTTGATGCCGCTTATGATGCTGCAGATGACAATGCTCATCTATTCATAATCAATTATCCAGAAATTGTAGGTAGAATGTGGGACACTGTCATTGAGCCGAAAAACAAAAATGGATCCCGGAGGAAAAGAAGCTACTGGAAATTTAAGCAATGGATCACTTGGTGTTACCCAAATAATTGGCCTCCAAACCGAACAAAATTTACTCGTGCGTCAAGGGCAATAATTTGGATGACAAAGGGGAAGCCTGAAGCAAATGTAAAACAAATAGTTCAGCCATACAGGAACCCTTGGGATCGTCGTATAAAGGGCTTAATGGCAGAGGGGAAAAAAGGCCCCGCATTGTACGATTGGTGGCCGCAAATTGATTTGTGCAAAAACGTTAGTACGGATAAGGAAACAGACCCTCCTTACTCTAACCAAATGCCAGAAATATTGTTGCGGAGGATCATTCATATAACAACGAAACCAGGAGATGTCGTTGCCGATCCATTCGCTGGAACATTTTCCACAGTAAAAGCAGCCTTGCATACCAGTCGCTTAGGTTGGGGATGCGACATGAATTCTGATACCAAAATCTATCACCCTACAATTGAAGAATACGATTCCTACTATCTGGATATCTTTGACAAAATACAAGATGAGCAATGGTTTGATATCGATCCTAAAACGGAGCCTTTTGACTTCGAGAGAGCTGGTATAGATGTAGAAAATATGATTCGTGTATTATGGGCTGGATTGGTCGAATTACCGAGAAAACAACAGACAAATTTAGCATTAGAATTAGAGAGACTTGAATATTATTCCAGATCGTGGAATATTAATGAACAGCCTTCATTCAACAATAAAAATAAGGATGGTATTCCTGTCGATCTCGATTTATTCAAAAGAGGGATTGAATTGCTTCCGCGCGACTCGATAAAACGTGTATTGGAGATTCATAATATTGAATTCAAGAAAAACTGGAGTGATTCAAAACTCAAAGAAGAATTATTTAGATTCATTGATGAAATTGTCCCAAATAGAAAAATAATTTGACTTTGGAATAATTAACCCCAAGAAAAAATATTGAAGGGTATTTCGACTGATTCCCAGCGTCCCTGTCCCTTATCAGAAGGGCAGTGTTTAGCAACTTCTTGGACGGTACATATACATGGTTCATTTCTGTCTTCATCACTCAATAACCATAGGTGAAACAAGTAATTCTTCGAAATTAGAGCCTTTTCAAATTCGTTCCGAGAAAGGTGAAAAGTAGCATAATTAAGCCCTTTTTCACTTGATTTTACTTCGATGCTTAACTTTTCATCATTGTCACAGGAGACTTGAGATAATATATCATAACCGGGATATGAAGACTCTAGTGCCGTATATTTTGGCTCCACCCCTACCCTTTTTGTTTCGAACTCAATGCTTTTCTTTTCCCCTCTTCTCCCTATCGATAATAGCTCATCGGCAGTATTGCCTCGCGCCGCCTGGGCGAGTATATCCCACCAGATTACAGTTTCCTCATCCCAGCCCTCTGACAATGCCGCCTCAATGAAACACTGTCTGATATCCGGCCCTACGGTGTTCAACAGCTCCTTGCGACCGTATTGTATGGTCTTCGCCCAAGGGGGTTGGGTGTGAAAAATAATCGTTCTGAGTTGATGTCTGAGTGCTGTAATTTCTGTTTTCTGATTGATAATCTCTAGTCCTGTTTGTGTTGGCCTCATCTGACCATTTTCATCCACTGAAATCCAATTAGCTTCCTGACATAATTCTAATACTCTGCTTCTTGATGCCCGGCCAAAGACATCGAACGACACATTTAGATTCAGAAATTTGTTAACATCAAGGGTGTTCATGTGAAGAAATTTGAGTAAATTAGAGGAGCTTTTCATGACTCCGGGTGAGATGAGCATCTATTCACCTCAGATGTCTTTGCAGTTCTTCATAATCTTCATTATCAATTTCGGATAATCCTTGTTCTTCATCAAAGGAGATTGGATTAGGATAGATGGTTCGGTCGTTTAATGCATTCAACATTCTTTGGATCTTATCCGTCAAACGTGCATCAACGGATTCATCGATACTACCTTCTGATATCAAAAATTGTACATGAGGATTCTCTCCATCCTCAAGACCCAGTCTGTGAATTCGATCTATTGATTGAAGGAAATGTGCAGCGTTAAAGGTCCTATCTATGTAAATCGCATTTAGACAAACT
>JAPOHM010000160.1 GCA_029979405.1 Methanobacteriota archaeon | reverse complement strand
TAAGTTACTAGTTCCACTCTGTTCTTCACCGTAGCCCTTTCCGGTTGTGTCCATCCAATCTTCCATTTCTTCTAGAGTGTCACAGGTCTGCTGGTAACACCAATATCCGTCTACAAGACCACCGAACCCCATGGTTACAGTTCCTAGGTTATCTTGGAATGTAGCGTGGTCAGACCTTGCAGTTGTGTCTTCGTAAACGATTATCTCAGGTCTATCTTTAGCTAGCCAATCATCGACCTTCCAAGTGTCTGCTGCATAACCTTCTCCAACTAGAGTAGACATTTGTTCTTCAACACCAATTGCATCAGAACCAATCCACAATGCTAGGTTTACCATTCCCGGTTGATTCATTATGTCATGATCTAGACTTGGTCCAATGTATACACGCATTGGCCAAACTTCCTCGTCTTTTGGATAGCCATCAGGATCTATTTGCGGGTCAGGGTCACAATTAGGATCGCCCCCTCCATGGTTTCCACCACAAGGGGCACCGCCGCCGCCAGGCCAATTTACGCCAGCCATGTCGAGATTGACATAATTTGTAACTTCGACATTTGGATTGTCTTCTTTGACCCACTCATCAGTCCAGTAATCACTTCCTCTCTTGCCGCCTTCTTCACCCGACCACAAGCAGAAAACCATTGTATTCCTCGTGCTGTATGTCGCCATTGCTTCTGCCACGGTTAGTACCATACTTGTTCCTGCAGTATTGTCGTATGCACCTACTCTGGTTCCGTAAGTTCTTCCAAAGATGTGCGGGTCTAGAAGCGCAGCGTTCACTGGTGGAGCTATGTCGAAATGCGCTCCGAAAACCATCCATTTGTCAGGGTCAACTTCTCCGAATCTATACCCACACACATTGTATGCTTCGGGATTCTGAGCACCAGTTTCGGTAGAGTCGTAAACGAAGCGCTGCACTATAACTTCCAATCCGAAACTATCTAGTGTCTGAATAAGATACTGAGCAGCATCTTCGTAAGCAGCATTACCTTGTCCTGCCCATCTGTCCAAGTATCCAACAGCACCATCTGCTAAATCGGTAGGGTCAGATGTTTGGTCAGACAGCATTGAGAGATAGTTGTAGGTGGTTCTACCGTTGACAATTCCTGTTGAATGGCGACCCCCATCTGCTTCTGAATAAGCCGCAGCGTTAAGCCTGTCAACGGATAATCGGATAGCAAGCACATCTCCACCATTACCACTTGCCGGAAGTACAGCATCTAGCGATGTATTAGATGAGACTCTAACTATTCCTTGATTGTCTCCACTTTCAAATCCATCTCTTGCATACCAAGTTCTCCAAGATTCCTCAAGGCTTCTAATTGGCCAATTTTCTCGACCAAATTCACCGATAAGAACTACTGCGGTATCGGTACGAGGCGGTGCAAGAACGTTCAACTGAATGGATTCCCCAGCTTTTAGATCTACAACAGTAGAGTTCTGTACAAATCCATTCTCAGGATTCATGATTAGGTATGGAATGAAAGCGGAAAGGTCCGATTCTGCACTTATCGTCACTCCTTGGAAGACGCCACCACTCAGGACTTTGGGCGTGATTGTAACATCACCCTCGGAAACCGAAGTATCAACATCCTCTCCAAAGCATCCACTTAATGGCGCGAGACAGAATAACAATGCAAGGAATCCTGCAGTAAACGCTCGCTGCATGAACTCGCGTACAAGTCCTTCTTTCTGAATGCTGCGATTGTTCGTTAGCAGGATTTTTTAGATTCACATTTACTTTTATCGCGCTGTGCTTTGAAATTGACTTGATAGTCGAACCAATGACAGAATTCTATGTCTAGGCCACTACCAGTACCTAATCAATCCCTTATCGATGAGGTCCAGATACTACCTAGAAAGGGGATGCTGTACCAATTACAAGGACCAGGCCACTCCGGTAAAAGCATGAGAGAATTCGCAGAGGCTTGGACTGCAATGACTCTAATGAACGGAGATTATGTTCACTGGATTGACGGTGCTTGCAGATTTAATCCAGCAAGAATCATTCAAACATTTCCACACACATTACCCGATTGTGAGCAGTTATTGCATGGTTTGTTCGTTGGACGCGGATTTACAGTTCACCAATTTTCTCATTTGGTTCAAAGACTGCAAGCGGAAATCAAAATCACGAAGGCCAAATTGATTGTAGTCGACGGCCCTATTACAATGCATTTAGATTCACAAATAGGGAATTATGAAGCGAGATCATTATTTCGAAAAACAATCGACTTGCTGAAAAAAATTGCAGATGAAAATGATGTCGGCATTGTTTTGATAACCTCTTCTAAAGCTTATTCAAAACGCCATTCTAATTTACTAACAATGGTCAAAAATAGATGCCAAGCATCTCTTCTAGGAAAGAAAAGACGTATTCATGGTCAGAATAAGATGTGGCTTTTGCACATGCCTACTAAGTCTTCAGGATACAGAAAAGAAATCACACCGCAACAGACTCTGTATGATTCAGTAAGCAGAGTCATCGCTACTAGGCTTAGAATTGAAAGCATCGAAGAAATCGAATAGCGTGTATTTTTTCCGACCTTGTTTTATCTCTTCATCACTCCATCCAAATGGACCAAGTATAGCCCAAATTGCTCTTATGGCTAGATTTTGATAGTAATCAGAATCTATCTTGAACTTCGAATTTTCAGACAATTCCTCCAACAGGGCAACTCTCGATTCAGGAACTCCAAGCAACGGTTTTGTGGCGACAAAGCGAACCTTTCTTCCGGGTAAGATGTCTTGGCCAAGCCTTCTAGCTCTAATCAAAGCCTGCTGAGTATTCGTTGAAACAGAAAAATCTTGAATTCTCTTAGTAACTCGTCGAGTAACAACCAAATCTTTTGGATTTATTTCTCCAGAATTTAGAAGCCCAATTTCGTCATGTAACATTGTAATTATTTGTTGTTGGACGTCAACAGAATCATACTTTCCTCCATTTTCCAAATTATCTTTCAAAATTTTAAGTGAATTTTTTTGTAATGAAGTAATCCACTGACAGGTCGAATGTTGCCTTGCCTCAATCCCTCTAAGTTTGAATCCATTTTGTCCGTGAGCCCAATATTTAGTGAGCGAACCAGCACCATGCATCCTACTTGGTAAGAATCCAATAAAGTCGTAGATGTCCTCGAATTCTAGTGTGATTCCGATTAATTTAGACACCTTTTTGGATAAATGCATAGCAGATTCTATCTTCTCTTCACGAGTTTTCAGATTCTTATTTTCAATCCAAACACAATCTACTATCGCGTGTAATACGTTCCATCCTTCATCTTCAGCAATGGAGATAGTTCCAAGCAATATATCTCTCGCCCATGCACAAATCGCCTCGTGAGCCTCAATTCTTCCAAATCTTGCGTTTTTGTATCCGGTATATCCGAAGCAAGTAACTAGTAACCATTTGAGCGCGTTTTGCTGTAAATCAAACAAATCTCCCTTTCTTTTTCTCTGGCTTTTCAATTGCATTCTTCTTTCTATTATTGGGGCAACAACTCTTCCAAGAAAGCCGTGAGTCCGAGCGCAGGTGTGAGTTTTCAGCCCTGGGACCTGTAGTGCAGAAGCGTTTGCAGAAGGGAAAATTTTGGATGAGAAAATGTCCATCCTCGCTCTTTTTCTAAACGTTCTTTCAGCATCGTCAGGGCTCAGTGGAACGAACATTTCAGTTGTAGGGAATTCAGTCGTAGTTTGGCAGCAGGCACAATTGAGAGTTTCTGGAGAGATGTTCCTAGTTGCAATAATACTAGGGAAAAGACTGGCAAAATCTAATTCAATAACATCGGAATACACTCCTGGTTTGCTATCTAAATACAAACCTCCACGGTCGGTTACAAGAAGTTCCCAAGCCGTTTTTGTGTCTTCAGCCCGAT
>JAPOHM010000045.1 GCA_029979405.1 Methanobacteriota archaeon | reverse complement strand
CGATGCCGACCTCAGAGGAGATGTTACATTTGTCATGCCGGATGGAATTGTCCTCGAAGACTTCCAAACCGCAAACGGTTGGGAGAAAATTGAGTACCTTGATGATGGCAGGCAGAAAATTACCATTTCGTTGGAGTCACTCTATGCTGGTGAAGAGGTGGAATTCAGGCTTGTAGTGACTTGGTTTTATATTCTCTCTCAAATTTGGATTTATCCAACAATTTTGCTCGGTTTGATAATTTGGAGAGTTAGAGCACGTCGTAAGAAGAAACGGAAGATTCGGGAAGCAAAAGAAGCCCAAGAAGTTCAGAAAGTTAGTACTTCAAAGGGTGGTCTATCAGACTCAGATTTTGCTTCATTGAGTGCTGGAAATGATCCAACTTTTAACTCATCATCTGATTATGATCTGTATGATGATGAAATGTGGAATCAGTGAAGAGAATCATAAATTCTCTTGGCTAATGATGGTCCTATTCCAGGTACGGTTTTCAGGTCGTTGACTGTTGCGTGAGCAATGCCTTGCCTTCCCCCAAAATGTCGAATCAGCGATTGTAATTTTTTAGCACCGAGACCTTCGACACCTTCTAGGGGGTCGGTCAATTTCTTTTTAGACCTTGATTTGCGATGGAATTTGTTGACGAATCTGTGTGCTTCATCTCTAGCGTGAACCAGCACCCTACCTCTCCTATCTAAAACGAGGTCGTCCTTTCCTTCCCTATGTATTGTCTCCTCTCTTTTAGCGAGACTAGCAAGTTGCATTCTATCTTTCACACCGTGCTTTTCAAGGACTTTTGAAATTACAGATAGATGAGTTTGTCCACCGTCAATTAGTAACAAATCTGGCCAATCATCAACTCTCTTTATCCACCTCTCAACAACTTCTGACATCATTCTAAGGTCATCAAGAGCATCACCCTTTACAGTGTATGTTCTGTATTCTTTTTTTGCAGGTCTCCCATTGCGAAGGCAGACACTCGCTCCGACTCTTGAATCTCCAAGGAATTGCGCCATGTCAAAACATACAATGTGGTCAAGCGAATTCATTTGGAGAAGTGCCGCACCTTCATCGGCGGCTCGCTGCTCTAATGATCCACTGCTTTTGTTTGACAGCCTTTCAATCTGGATGTTTGCATTCTGTTTTGCCAACGTAGATAGGGTAGCAAAATCACCTCTTGAGGGCGTTCTATTTTCAACAACGCTACCACGCCTTTCAGACAACCACTCGATTACGGTTTCACTTAGTGGCGTTGGAGTTAAAATTATTCTCGGGGGCCTTCTATCTGAATAGTGGTCTACAACGAACATTGCAACAGATTCTCCCTCGTCTCCTCTGTGTATTACTGGCCAATTTTCCTGACCTTTTATGACTCCTTCATCTGCATGAAGAACAACTATTGCAGCGAGGTCGCCCTTTACGCCGATTCCTATTGCGTCGCAATCTCTGTACACTGTTGAATAAATCACTTGCTGGCTTGTAACGCTTCTAACCGATTTTATCATGTCTCTATTCTGAGCTGCTTTTTCATATTCCATATTTTTCGAATATTCATCCATTTGAGTGGCCAACTCTTCAATTAATTCAGTAGCATTTCCGTCCAATATTTTTCGAACATTTTGCACCCTATCAGAATAATTTCCCGCTTCTATGCAAGGCCCAGCGCACAACCCAATGTGCATCGAAAGACAACCTTGTGGAAGTAGTTCGTTGCAGTCTCGAATACCAAAGTTCCTTCTTAACAACTGAACCACTTGTTTTGCTGCTCCCGCATTGGGAAATGGGCCCCACCTCCATGCATCTTCAGGAGGGTGTCTTGTGTACAATATCTTGGGAAATTCTTCCTTTGTCAGTGCGAGAAAAGGAAACGATTTGTCGTCTTTTAACATTGAGTTATATCTTGGCCTATGTTGTCTTATCAATTGTCTTTCCAAGACCAGTGCTTCTTGAGGAGAGTTCGTAACTATACATTCAATTTCATCGGCTCTTCTTACTAATTCAGGTATCATTGCTCTATCAGGATTTGTTGCAAAGTATGATCTAATTCTCTGAGATAATACAGTAGCTTTTCCTACATACAAAACTCTGTCAGATTTTGTTTTGAACAAATAGACGCCGGGATTCGGGGGCAAATTAACCGAACTGGGGTCCACCGGCATGAGATGGTTGTATAACCGATATTTGATGAACACATCGACAATCAGATTAGGGTAAAAAACATCATTGATGAGGTTTAGCCGTTGGTATGGTGAGAGGGCCCTTAGCAAGAATTCTCTCACGTCTCGCTGAATTCCCGAGAAATCTCGAAACTGCTTGGGATGTTCCCCGTGATATCTGCCTTCCCGGTTTGGCAGAATACTTGGGAGTTGTAAGGTCAGCACTCCACGCACCAATTACTGAACTCATTGAGTTGGGATATGTTATTGAAAGAAAGGCGCACGTCATCGGTGGTGGTTCAAGAAAGAGAAAGGTCTACCACATAACTGAATTGGGCAGAGAGAATTCATCAAGTAATTTGAAGCGAAAAGAAAAGGTTGGCTCATTTTTTGGAGACCTGCCTGAAAGGCAAGAAATAATCGGTAGGGATGATTTAATCTCAGATATATTGCAACATGATAAGGTAATTCTCAAGGGACTTCCTGGAATAGGAAAGACATCAATTTTGCATGAGATTTCCCTGAAATTTGTGGAGAAAGGAAAAACTGTAAGATATTCAACGATGGAATCATTCAAAGATATTGCAGATATCTTTGCTGACTGGGGTTTAGAATACACCGACGAGGAGGCTGTTCTAGCCAATTGTAAGAATGATGTATTGATCATCGATGAGTTTCAGGAGACTAATCAAAGGCATCAAAAAAGAATCAAAGATTTCTGTAAGAAATGTAAATTAATGATTCTTGCGACCAGACCTCCTACGTTGTTTTCAAATGGTTTTGAAGTAATTGAAGTCCCTCCATTACCTCTTGAATCAGCAGTCAAATTATTACCACCTAAAACTGATGATAAAGAACTGATTGTCAGCAGACTGGGGTGTCATCCATTAGCGATACAACTGCATGATATTTCCTCCGTACTACCAGAGGAAGGTGAAGATTTACAATCGTGGGTAAAAGACGTTATTTTGCAGGATTTATCTGAACAAATGAGTGCTGTAAATGAGTTGTCAATGTTACCAGTACCGGTGCTTGTTGAAAATCTAAAAAACGAGGATAAAGTTCCCGATTTAGATGAATATGCGCTATTGAGGTGGTACGAACACGGGGTTGAATTACAACACCTTGTAAGGAATGTAAATTCGACAAATATTGCTGTTGAAGATTACCAAAATGCCGCAGATTATTGGAAAACTATCGAAGGTGATTCTGCAAGATTAGTAGAATTATTCTTGAGAATAAAATCAGGTCAAGACATTGAGAATTTCTTAATGGCAAATGCAGAATCTCTTATGGTAAGGTCGAGCGCTGGATTAGCATCCTTAATCGATGATGCAATTTCTAGAAAACCATCTGAAAACCTACACAGAATAGCTGCAATTGTTGCTATTGAAAGAGGTGAAGCAGATATTGCTGAGAACCATGTCTCACAAATAAATGCTGATGATTTGCAACATTCCCTGAATTTACTACAGGGCAAAGATAGCAAATTATCAGATTCCGTCGACGATGTGAAATTAATATTATCAGAAGCATCTAGAATAATCGATGACCAACTACCAGATTCGAAGAAAGAAATTGATGTTGGTTATTTACTAGACAAAATAAGTTTGAATTCTCTTGATGAAAATAAAAGAAAAGTAGTACTGGTAGCAATCGCAAAAATTAGACATGCGGCATTTGTAGCAAGCGAAAAGTGGTCGCAGGCTAACGATATAATTGAAAATTTGATTGCTATTTCACATGAAAAAGACCCTCAGGTTGTGCAAATGAAGTTAAGGTCAAAGATCTCAGAAACTCCAGAAAATTCTCCGAGTTTTGAAAAATTAGTCAATGAAGTTTTCAAAATCAAAGGAATAAGAGGAAAGATGTTACAAATCTCACTAATCGCTAAATGCGATGAAAAACGTGGAAAAAACCTACTTGAAAAAGTAACGTTACCTGATTTGGCCGAACAATCCAATCTCAATTCTGCTAGGAGATTATCGGCATCAATTTGGTATTTACGAGCGAAATTTCAAACTCACAATCGATTTTCTTCCATGGCAGAAGCAATTTCCCTCTGGAAAAAATCGCTTTGTCCTAATGCCAGTAGATTGGCAGCAGATCTGATTCACAAAATGATTTAAATTTCTGTTTGATTGTGACATTTCGAAAAATCGAAGAATAACAACAATCAAATGCAATCGCATTAAGGTGTAACTTATGGTGAAGGGCAGAGCGTATACTGCTTTCATTGTTCTCGCCATGTTATTGCTTTCTCCCTATGTTAATTCTGTGGAATTAACGCCCAGTGAGATTTCTGAAACTACTGGTAGAGCTCAAACGATTTGGTCTGGAAATATAGTGCTAAACAATAACTATGGGGTCGCAGTAACCGATGAACTTGTGATTTCAGCCTGTACAAATGTAACCATGGCGAGTGGGGTAAGAATTTATGTTGACGGACGATTGACTGTTGAAGGAACAAAAAGTTGTCCGGTTTACTTTGATTACGCTGGAAGCGGAGACCATATGGGTATCCAGTTTAACACATCATCAAACGGTAGAGGAAGTAAAATTGACAATGCATCAATAATCCATTCTACATACGGAATCACAATTTACGGCTCGAACCCATATCTGGCTAATGTAACAATCTTTGACGCAGATGATGTTGCTGTTGATTTATTCAATTCAGCAACTCCTACAATCAGAAACCTGGAAATTAATGAATCTGGGCAAGATTGGATAACCCCTCAATATTGGAGATATGGGATTGGATTGTCTGTTGGAGCAGGTTCTGCTCCAAATGTAGACGGTATGAAAATCACAAATGCTGTCACGCGAGGACTCAATATGTGGGGTAACTCAGGAGGACTATACAGAAATATTTCAATCGACAATGTAACTGGAGCAATCTTGGCTATGTCTGCAGGTATATGGGTCGAGGATAGTATACCTCTAATAGAGTCTGTAAGTGTTGATAAATCCGACCATGGTGTAATAGTCAGGCACATAACAGACGGAGCGATTACCAGAGCGGTAATCAGAGATTTGGATATCACGAATTCAATGTATGTTGCGATGATTCTTGACAAGGAGGATCGTACAAATTACACAAATTACCAGAGCGCTGTAATCGATGGTTTGACAATATCTGGAACTGGAGGGCCTTCTGCAAAAACCCCCGGCCTCGCAACCGCAACTCTTGAGATAAACGCAACCGGTGCTTGGATTGAAAATTCAAACATAGAAGACAATTCAGCAGTAGGTGTGAAACTCTATTTCGTGGACTCGACCACAATCTTCTCGAATCTTACCATCAATAACTCAGGAGGCAGTGGGACTGGTGCAAATGCGGCCGGAATCTCAGTTAGATCATCTTATTTTGCTCCAACTTTCAACAATTTAGAGGTGTCAAATTCAACAGGTCCTGCCGTTTTTTCAAAAAGTGGTGGTGCCATACAAGGTAAAGATTGGAATTTGCACAACAACGGTCAAGAAGGATTCTTTTTGGACAGTGCATCTACAATCGTAGAGAATTTATCTCTCAGTAATAATTCAGATTCAGGCGCTCATATTTATGATGCGAGATACGTCTATCTTTACAATGTTAGTTCCGAAAATAATGGAGACGCTGGACTATTATTCGAGAGGGCGAATGACATAGAAACAACTTCTGGGGATGTTAAATGTGTTAATTGCAGTTCTAAGAATGACGCTAAAGGAGTCACTATAATCGATTCTGTAGACCTATACTTAGAGGGCTTAACAGTCCAAAATCCCGTAACTGGGTCATCGATTGTCGCTGACAACGGCGGTCTAAACATTGGAGTTCAGGGTGGAAGATTCCATCTCAAGGATGTTGTAACATGGCAAAATTCTTCATTACCAGCAATATCAATTGTATCCGCTGAGGCCGAAATAGACGGTTTGGAGATGTATGGTGCACATGCTGGGCTTCACTGGGATGCTGACCACAATCAGGAAAGAAACAGTATTCTATCGAATGCATCACTTTCAGGAACCGATTGTTTGATACTCTCAAATCATGATCAACTCTATGGAAGTAATATCAATATCACAAACGATTGTTTAGGAGACTTAGACTTCACTAATGTCAAATTAAACTGGACTGATCTTGAGGATTTTGGATCCCATGTACTTAATGTTGATACCAATTCAAACCTTCATCTCCACCAACCAGTCAATATCGATTATCAATCATCTGTAATTTCAGGCAATGGTTGGATTGAAGAAGCCTGGGATATTCAAGTGTGGGTCTTGAACAACAATAGCAATGGTGTGCCAGACGCTTTTGTTGAACTTGGATTCGACCAGTTGGAATCTGAAATGAACCACAATACGGACGATTACGGATGGGCAAGCTTCCCCGATCTCAGGGGGAAGAAGTTTACCAGTGTAGGAGAAAGTCCTTACACAGATGTGACGATTAATTGCTCATACGATGGAATAACAAATTCAACCTCAACAATTCTAGATCAAGACAGAGTAATATGGTGTCACTTGCCACTTGCAAATCAGGCCCCGTTCTTAATTTGGGATACTCCTGTTGACCAAACGATATTCCCCTCAAAGTCAGAGGTAATATTCAACGCTTCAAGGTCTTGGGACCTTGACGATGATAGTTTAACCTTCAAATGGAATTCCTCGATTGATGGTGTTCTTCTTGAGGGAACAGCATCTGAATTTACAGCAAACGAAGATGGAATTACAAACCCACTTGTGAATCTTTCAGACGGAATCCACAACATTGAACTTGAGATATGCGACGTGGATTTTTGCGTATCTGAGACGAGGACCATCGAGCTTGCAAACCAACCTCCACTAATCGTATTGACTACCGATCCTGCTCTGAATCCTTGGGGCGAATTGATATCTCCAATAACGAAATTAGTTCACTATAATTTGAGTGGAACTTATGACCCTGAAAATGATTCAATGACGTGTTCATGGTCATGGTTATCATCAACTATCCCAATTTCAGATTGTGCAGGTGAAGGAAATCTCACATTTGCAAACGCATCGACCAACACATTTGATTTGAAATTGAGAGTTGAGGATGGAATTAATCCTCCTTCTGAATATGTTATTCCAGTCGAGTTATTCAATGAAATGCCAACAGCATCTTTTGAAGTTCAAAGAGAGAGCAATTATTCTGAGAATGAGGTGACTTTTGTGAGCACTAGTATTGACCCTGAGGGGGATGAGATAGAATTCTTTTGGACAAGTAATATTGATGGAATATTGTCCAATGATAGTTCATGGACTGGACATTTATCAAGAGGCAATCATGTCATCACCTTATCTGTAAACGATGGCAGAATGGAGCACCTAAATTTGTCAAGTACTAATCAAACAATTTTGATAGTTGAAAACAGTAAACCAAGAGCTGTAATTAGCTATCCAGGAGAAGGAACAACAATCGATTCTAGCACATTAATTGAATTTAATTCATCGGGCTCAGGGGATTGGGATAGCGCCTGTTCAACCTTCCCTGCAGACATCGATTGGCATTGTTCTGAGACAGAACCGGCTACTGGCTCTGAATATCTAGTCTACAGATGGGAATCAGACCTTGATGGCGTCTTACAGGAAGACGGTTTGGATTGGCTAATCTTTGAATCAAGACTTAGCGCAGGAAACCACGTTATATCTCTCAGCATGGATGATGGTATTAATCCAATCTCGACTTCTACAGTAAACATAACCGTAAGTGAATCTGCCCCCGTGATGGGCCTTCTCAGTCCTGACCCGAATATAGGTTATCAGTCAAGTGATTCGATACTGTTTGACATTAGAAATAGCGAAGATTTTGATGGCGACAACTTTACTTTTTCGTTATCGAGTAACATCAGTAATACAATACTTGAATCCGTTAGTCCAGATGAAGTTCATCTAATTAGATTGGATGCTGGTTACCATTTATTATCCGTAGAATTGGTCGATGAAACAGGGTTGTCAAGAATCGAGACCCTTACTATACAAATGATTGAATCTGATCCTGTAGTTGAAATATACGCTCCGACAAATAACCAATTTTACGAGCCCGGACAAATTGTAGTCTTAGATTCAAATGGAACTTTTGATGCGGACGGAGATATTACAATAAGAGAATGGAGATATCATGAATCAGACCAGAACTATCCAGAAGTACTTTCAAACAATGCTTATTTCGAAACAAGATTGTCTCCTGGTGTTCACCATTTATCGCTTTACGTTGAGGACAGGAGAGGTGGAAATGATGAAGTTCATGTCAACATAACAATCGCATCTAGCAATCCAGATTTATCAAATTTAAGCATCTCTGAAAGCGAATTTGAGGCTGGGAAGTTAAACGCGGTCTCAATCTCTGTACCGTTAAGAGATCTAGACGGAACAACAGATATGGTGTATGCAACAATTAAGAAAAATGAGCAGGAATGGTCATTTAATCTAACAGATGTAGATGGAGACGGATTATGGGTTGGTTCCATTGAAATTTTGGTAAGTGACCCCGGGAAGGCTCAGTTGAAGGTAACTGCCGTTGATGGACAGATAATTGATTACGTCACTAGAGATATTGATTTTGTGGAAAAAGAAACTGATAATTCAGCACTTATGAACGTAATTATAGGGGTAGGTGGAATTGTTGTTGTTCTTGGATTGTTGGCACTAATTGTGCTAAGACGCAGAAAGAAACTGGCTGATTTAGATTTGATTGATTCTTGGGGAGTTTTCGGTGGAGATGTAAAGGAGTACATCGAAAATGAAGAAGAATTCAATAATCAATAATCTACTTGATAGCCATTAGATTTATCTTGTACTTAATCTGAGTACTCAACATGGCAAACGGTAAGAGTAGGCTAAGTGTTTTTTTGTTGACGGCGATTTTGTGTGCATCCTTGATTCCTCAAGGTGTAGCTGCGCAAACAGACGGAACAGAACATTATGCTTTTGGAATGCAATATGATTGGACGAATCTAAACGATGACATGGGAGAAATGACCGGTCTTCCCTTGGATGAAATTCTTGCAGACATTATGCAGTCTGCGGAGGATGCTAACATAGGTTTAGTTATCCTTGAGGAAATGACCGGGATTTCATCAATGGTTGTTGACCAATATGAGGATGGTACAATGATGTACAACTCAGGCGATGGATCTACTGTTGAAGTCACCAAACACGTTACGGAATTAACAGTTAGGCACGGCTCTCTTCAAGACTTGGCTATAGTAACCGACTGGTCTGATTCTTACGCAGGCTGGGAGTTAACTATCTCAGCTTCATCTGAAGGTATGTTTAACATCGATGCATATTATGTTGAATACAGAGATTCTGATG
>JAPOHM010000198.1 GCA_029979405.1 Methanobacteriota archaeon | reverse complement strand
AGCGGTTTCTTGGGAACCCGATTGAAGATTCTTAATCGTACATATACCCGATTCCAAATCCTTTGGACCAACGATTATTACTCTGGTAAATCCATTTTTTGAGGCCCAATCGAGAGTTTTTCCAATATTTTTGCCACGTAGGTCTAACTGTATTGCATGGCCTGAATTTCTCAATTCTTTGACGATTCTTAACACAGAATCAACGGGTATGTTGAACGGAAGAATAAGAGAAGAAGGTGATGATTTTTCTCCGGGAACCACCTCTTCCCTACCCATTCTCGCCGCCTGTGCTTCTAATGCCAGTAGAACTCTATCAAATCCAAGACCGAAACCGCAAGATGGATCTAAATCTTCCATCCCAAACAAATGCAATAATCGGTAGGAGCCTCCACCTAAGACCTGACCCTCTCCCCCTAATTCTGCAACATTTACCTCGAAGACCATCCCTGTGTAATAGTCCAAACCTCTTGCTACACACAGATTTAGTTTCAAGGACGGTGGCGAAGGAGCAAGTAGTTCGAGTGAAGTCAGTAATGTTTCTAACTCGCCGAGCGAATCAAGTGATACCCCTATTGTTTGCAGGATTTGTTTTGCCGCATCAATTGTCTCTATTCCTCCATCAAGGTTAGATAGCGTCTTGAGATTCTCAACGTGAGATGTATCAATCGAATTTGAAGAGAATAGATTAGAGAGTCCTTCCCAATCACCTTTGTCTAAAAATCGCATCGCAGATGCAACTGGAGCCTCTGGTTCTCCTTCTTCTGAAAGTCCCAAACCGGTAAGAATATCTCTCAATATTCCAACATGTCCGATTCTTAATTCATAATCGCAGAGGCCACTTGATTCCAACATTTCAATAGCTAAAGCAATCACTTCTGCTTCAGCGATTGGCCCGCTGGCCCCAATCAATTCAACACCGTATTGAAAGAATTCTCGATAGCGACCTTTCTTTGATTCTTCATATCGGAAGCACTGGCCAAAGTAAGACAAGCGAAGTGGTTTAGGAGATGCTCGCATCTCTTCGCTTATCATCCTCATCACTGGTGCAGTCAATTCTGGACGAAGTGTTAGCGACCTGCCAGATTTGTCCTCAAAGGCATATAACTGCTTAATCACACCAGGTCCAGATTTAGCAGTAAATAAATCAAGAGATTCGAAAATTGGTGTTTGAACTCTGTTGAACCCGTGGATTTTTGATTTTGATTCTAATAAATTCTCAAACGCAAGACGGCGGTTCATTACATCGGGAGTAAAGTCCCTCGTACCCCTCGGTCGTTGCACCATCAATTATCTGGAAATGCTTCATACATTTCACTTGAACGGAAAAATAGAAGATTTTTGCAGTATTACCAACCCACGGACCAATCTTCATCATCAACTTTGGTTGAGACATATTCTCCTGTGAATTGATTCTCCTGCTCAATTATTTCAACTTCCTCATTCTCTGATTTGATACTTGGTTCTTCAATTTCTACATCTGTATCATTTTCTGCTACCTTATCCAAGTCAAGCGCTTCAGGAACTCCTTCTTCCGGTTTATCTAAGTTTGACATCTTGGAAATCAATTCCCAATCAGGTTCTTGTGTATTCTTTTCCTGTTCATCGTTTTGGGTTAATATCTCGGTATTTTCAGTAGGTTCTGCTTTGACCTCTGGGGGTTTTTCTCTTTCAACTGGCTGAATTGGAACTTCAATACCGAGGGCAGCCCAAGCATTTTCTGATTCCCCTTCAGACATTGATTTTCCAGATTTCTCTTGATTCTCTTTTCGTTTCATTTCAATTTCTCGAGCCGCGGCTTTTTCTGCTTCAACTTGAGCTTCAATAGATTGCCACATTCTTGTTTCAGCGGCTTCTTCTTTAGTTTGTTTCATTAACTCTTGAGCACGCTTACTCGGCATGTCAAAGCGTTTCCAGAACCATCTCACGATTGGGATTAGTATAACCGCAACAACCAATCCTATACCTATCCATTGGAATAGGCTCAATTCCATACGACCACCTATACGTCTTTGCCTTCTGATAGATGCTCCCAACCAGGAGGATAATCACCAACGATTGTCACAAGCTCATCCTCTCCACCAGGTAGCATGGATATATCTACATCAGCACCTTCAGGAACATTTCTGAACAATGGTCTTTGAACGAGTTTGTGATTGAATGAAATAAATCCAACTGCAACTACTCCCCAGAACAGTAGAATAATTGTCAGACCCTTTGGATTGGATGGGTCCCAAACATTTTCTGTGTTTGCAATCATGTCACCAAAGTAAGAGATCATCAGCACGCTGAACAGGAACGGGAAGGCTAGATAGAGCAGTATATCCCACCATCTACCAATCCAAATGTCATTGTCTCCAGTGTTGATGAAATCATCACGGAATGCGGAAACACCTATGCCAAGATAGCCTTGGAAACCGGGAGCAGCTCTTCCTGCTTCGACTTCTTTACGCCATTTGACATACCCATATTTCCAAATTGTGAACCATATCTAATATTTTATTTTTTTATTAATTGCTTTTAAAGAACTGTCTGTACCATGATGAAAATGTTTGCTCATATCTGGCATATACTTCATTGAAATTGGTTTTTTACCAATTGCAACTGACATTTCT